>NZ_JALJES010000019.1:0-116848 GCF_023242525.1 Pseudomonas sp. MWU12-2319 | reverse complement strand
GGAGGTGGACACGGACATCCCGATCCATATCGACAGAACGGTCATCGAGAACGCTCTAGACGGCCAGATCGACATCGCTTATCAGGTGGTGGATGTCTGCAAAAACTATCCCGATGAGCGTGAACCCTGGTCCGTGATTACCACCGTGCGGGTCGACGTGGGCGGCAACCGCCTCGATGCGCCGCAGGTGCTGGTCAATGGTTTTCCTGCTCCCCAGAATGTGATCGATCTTGAGCAACTGGCGGGAGCCGATGTGATTTGCCGGGTGTACACCAATCAAACGGATCACGCGGTAGACGATATCCTGCAACTGACCTGGGTCGGCACCCCGGCACAAGGGGATTCGTCGGTGATCGTCGGGCCTCTTGAGCAAACGGTCCAATTCACCCCTTTCCAATACGACTTCACCATCCCCTACGAATACGTGGAGGCGATTGCCAAGGGGCGAGCGTCGGTGTCTTACGTACGGATCAGGAGCGGCGTGGAGGATCGCCCGTCGAAAAACGCCAACGTCACGGTGGTGGGTGATATTGCTTTGCCCGAACGCCCGAGTTTTGTGGAAGCAAGTGGCAGTGTGTTGGACCCGGACCTGAATTTCTACACCATTTCAGTGCCCTATTACCCGGGGCGCCAGCCCGGAGACCATCTCTACATTGTGTTTGAAGGACTCGACGCCAGCAACAACCCCACTGGTTTCGACATTAACGCCTATGTAAGTAATGAACCGAGTGGCGCTCCGATCCTGCGCGATGTGGACAAGAATGAAATCAAGCGACTCGATGGCGGTTCGCTCACCGTTTACTACTGGATCAATAGCCAACGTAAATCACAGGAATTGGTGTTGTCCGTGGGCAGCGGTCAGCCTTCCATGCCAAAACCCAACGTCATCCGGGCCGACAGCAACGATGTCTTGAACCCGGACGATGTGAACCCCATCACCGGGGCCGATGTGGTTGTGCCATATACGGGCACCCTGCCCAATGACATCGTCGGGCTGCGCTGGAGAGGTTCGCTCAGCAGTGCGCCGGATCAAGAGACGCCGCCGCTGAACCCAGGCTCGGCGGGTAGCCCCATTCCCTTTGTCGTACCGTTTCAATACGTGATTGGCAACTTGAACGGCACGGTGGACACGGACTATTACATCATCCGTACCGGATCTCCGATTCAACGCTCGCTGATACGTGAGCTGACCATCGGTTCGGCTCTGGAGTTGCTCGCCCCCAGCGTCAAGCAGGCCACTGGCAATGCCCCCAGCCAACAACTCAATCCGGTGGCGGCCAAGGATGAACTGACCGTGGAGATTCCGGATTATGGCATCCGACCCGGCGATCAGGTCCGCGTGACCTGGGCCGGCGCACCTGGCGGTGGATCGTACACCAGCCCGCTGCAAGCGCTGCCGGGCAGCCGAGAGATCCCCCTTCCGATTTCGCTCACCGCCTACAACCTGGACCGGTCGGTGACGGTCACCTACACCGTGACCCCTAGTGGAGGCAGCGAATCCGAGCCGTCCCGTGCATTGACGCTGAACGTGCAGGCGATACCCGACATCAGTCTGCCCATGCCGCTGATTCCCCAGGCCGCGCAAGCCGGTATTGGCAGCGAACTGGATCTGAAGACCTTTGCCGGCGATGCGCGGGTCACCGTGGCACCATGGCCGCTGATCGCCGCCGGTCAGCGCGTCTGGCTACGCGCCGAGGGTACGGCGCTCGACGGCTCGCGCTATACCATCACCCTCTACACGTCTTCCGCGGTCCAGGACTCGGAAGTGACGGCCGGGTTGTCCACAACGCTGTTGCGTAGCGAACTGGAGAAATTGCGCGACGACTCGCCACTGAACGTCGTGCTGCAAGTGACCTTCGATCGCAGCTCGACCCAGGCCAACGCGGTCGATTTTCCACTGCGCACCTATACCGTCAAAACTGTGACGGATCCGCTGACAATTGACCGGTCATACATGCTCTTGCGCGGCTATTCCATCAGAGTGTCTTGGCCAACCACTGGTGAGGATCCGAACGGCAATACAGAAGTACGTCAGGCATCGGGAGGGACACCACCGTACCAATATACATCCTCCAACCCATCGGTGGCCCAAATCGAGGGCACTAACAAAGTACGGGGAATGCGCAATGGCCAAGCAACTATTAGCGTGAGGGACTCGCAAGGGGCGACAGTGTCTTTTCTGGTCATTGTCAGCAACGTCTACACTCTAGTCGTGAACGACGGTCCATTCAACGATGCGACCGCAGCGAGGGCTTGGATCAATTCAGTCAATGGCGTTAACATTGGTCAGTATGATAACTTTATCGCTAGTATGTTCAGGGTGTACCGAGGACCATTTCCTTACCCATTCAAACCCATTAATTACTGGCTCGGTAAATACGTCGGCACCGACAGTAGATATAGTTTCTTTAACTATGATACGCAAACTATTCACCTGGCCGACCCGAACAATACGAGCATCAAAGGCGCCTGGGCCTTTGTCCCGTATTGATGCGCCCCCCTCAACTGAAATGCATCAAAGATAGCTAGTTTTATTCAGATCACAAAGGGGAGCCAGGCTCCCCTTTCATTATTCTCGTCAAATTGAATGCAGTGGCCTGCAGTTTTGCTTCACTGCACGTTTTAAGCAATCAGACCCGCAACCGCCACCCCAACACATCCATCAGGTCGCAGCCATCGCGCATGACCATCGCGGGGACCTGGATAATGTGTTGGAAGTCGATGTCATTGGCGTTGTGCAATTCGATATGGGACAGGGCTTCGAGCATTTGCGTTGCCGCCAGAAAGCGCGCGGCGGCGTTGGCGTGGAGAACATCGGTGGGGCTTTCGGCGTCGATCAACAGGCTGGGGATCAGGCAGTCGATGGCGGTGAGGGGTATGTATTTAGACATGGGTAAGACCTCGTTATTAAAGGAGGCTCATCTTTGTTAACGAGTCGCCAAACCCGTATCACCATGAAGGCGATCAAAGGACTATAAACCGCTGGCTTCCGAGGAGGCAATGCAGGCAATTGTTACCAATCATTCTTCCGGCTCGAAGCAAGCGCAAACCTTATTCAAGACAGGGCCCGATGCAAAAAAAAAGCCCGGCGCAATGCACCGGGCGTTTATAAAATCGTCTGGGTTATCCGCCTTGCTTACCAGCTATAGCGCAACCCCACATTCGCGCCAAACGGCTGCTCGATGGACTTGCCATTGGCATAGTCGAAGTCGGCATGCACTTGCAGGTCCTTGGACAGCTTCACCGCCACACCGGCGCCGAACTCGGAGCGCGAGCCGGACAGGTCGTTGTTGAACACGGTGTTATTGACCTTGACCTCATTGTTCTTGGCGAACTCATGAACCGCCGCCGCCCGCAGGTACGGCTGCACCACGGTGCCGCTGTCCAGGGTCAGGTTACGCCCAACCGTGGCGCCGACCTTACCCAGGAACGAACGGGTCTGGTCGCCCTCGGCCTGCAGGCCGTTGTCCAGGTTGTAGTTCTTGCCCTGGATCGTCACCGCCGACAGTTGCCCGAACGGCTCGACGAAGAAATCGTTATCCAGCTTGATATGGCGACCAAACTCGGCGGAACCACCGATACCGGTAGTGCCGTAGTTACCCTTGGACTGGGTGCCATCGCTCATGGCGACTTTCGATTCGTTCTCGAAACGGTTGAGTTTGACCACACCGTCGAAGTAGTAACCGGTTTCCGGCTCAAGCCAGGTGGTGTACCCCCCCACGTAGTAGCTCTTCACATTACCGGTGGTGCCGCCCTTGAGGCTGAGGTCCGAGTTGCTATGCCCGGCCATCGCACCGATCAACCAATGACCGTCGCCCATCGGCAGCGGCGCATCGGCCCCCAGGCTGAAGCCCTGCTGGTTCTGCGAATAGCCCACGCCGGAGCTTTCCGACACGTTGTACTTGTTGCCATAAGCCCGCGCCCAGGAGCCGGACTGGCCGTCGTTGAAGCGCAGTTCACCCATGCGGGTACGCAACGAATACAGTTCGCCGTACCACACGGTCGGCGCGGTGTTGAACAAGGCCAGTACCGATTGGGTACTCGGGCTGACGGTCTTCTTGTTCGGGTCGAGGAACCAGTCGGTGCCACCGCTGCCGTTGCTGCTCGAGCCCAGGCCATAGGAGTAGGTACCGACATCCACCAGGCCAGTGCCCGCCAACGCGAAATTCGCATTACCGGAAGCCGTGTGCACCAGGGTCAGCGCCTCTGGCGATACCGGATCGACACCGGAACCGGCCACCAGCAGTTTGAAGTCGCCGCTGGAAGCACCGGTGACATTCAGCACGTCATGCTGGTTGGTGGCGAAATCCACGTTCATGGCGAAGGTGCCATTGCCGGACAGGCTGCCCACATCCAACTGGTAGAAATTGCTGCCCTGGCCCATGGTGACCGTGCCGCTGTCCATCGCCAAGGTGCCGATGGTGTTGCTGGCGGTCATTTCCCATTGGGAACCACTGTTGATGGTCACGCCATCGACATTGGTCAGGCTGCCTTTGAACAGCGAACCGTTGGCCAGGGCCAGGTTGCCGGTGCTGCCGGCTTCAACGTTGAAGTCGCCGGTCATCTGGGCGCCGCTGAAGTTGAGGTTGGCGGTGCTGTTGCCGGTGACGTCGACATTGCCGGTCAGGGCGCTGTTGGCGACATTGACATTGGCGGTGGAGGCACCCTGGACTTCGAGGATATTGCCGTTGCCACCGATAAGCGTCGAACCGTTCAGGACATCGATGCTCACGTCAACACCTTCCCCCACCAGTACCGCCGCACCGCTCTGGCCGTGGACACTGGTGTTATTGAGCACCAGGCTGCCATCACCGACGCGCTCTGGATCGGCGATCATCTGTATGCCATTGGCAGCACCCGTGATGACACTCTGGTTGGCCACCAAGCCGCCCTGATAAATAAGCACACCGCTACTGCCCGCCCCTGTGCCAGTGACAGAGACGTTATTCAGTTCCAAGGTGCTGAAACCACTCACTTGGGCACCCGCCTCCCCTCCAGAGATCGAGCCCCCGGTGACACTCACCTGGGAACCGCTGGTTGAGCCCGGTTGGCGAACAGCGGACAGACCGACGAAATCAGCGGTAATAGTCGCTCCGGTGAGGGTGCCGGTACTGTTGGTCACATCAACACCGTTGCTCCCCACTCCATTGACTGTTCCACCGTTCATATTCAATGTGGAACCGCCATCAATATTGATCCCTTGGCTGGTTGCACCATTGACATTCAGTGTCGTACCCGCACTTACCGAATAACCCTCGGTCGGGGGCGCGCTGGCATCAATGGTATGTGTACCGCCATCATTGAAAACAGCGGCAAAGACCGACGGGCTGATCACGAGAAAGGCCGGAGACAATACAGCCCAGCGCAGGGATCGTCGTGCCGATATTGGAAAAAAAAGCCGGGTGAGAGTGTTCATGTACTGTTTATCTCCTTCCAACCACGGAAATAGCTGGACGTAGGTGTTGAAAGCGCCAAACTCTACCCATACTCCTCATCAAACTATGTAGGAAAAATCTCACAAAAATGAAAGGTATATCTGACTATCCTGAAGCCAGATTAAGCGCTCCGTGTAAGCATCAACATTGCACCCAAAATAAAACGGCGGAAGAGGTGAACAGCCCCCCTTCCACCGGATAGTCATGCCTCTATCAAGATCAGCTTATGCAAGGCACACCATCGAATGTCCTGCACGTTTCAGTACCATTGATGATCATGAAAACCTCCTTAAAGTCCTCGTTGGAGGGTGCCGGATGACCATTGATTACTGTTTCATATTTGATACTGCAGTATTTATCCGCAATCAACCGTAAGTAGGGCTCATAGGGAACCTTGAAAATAAATCCATTGGTGGCCTGCTCGGTCGTCGGCGTAAACGTATTGGTATAACGAGTTCCGGTAATCGGCAGTGAGCCCGCCGCATCACTCCACCCTTGAAAGGTAAAATCAAGGGTCTTATCGGCAAGACTTGCGGTGGGCTCTCCGGGAACCAGCACTTCAATGACCTCACCCAGGATGGTGTCATTTCGGCGAGAGCAACAAGCAACTATCCAGGTATCCCGGTCGCTTGGATCGAACTCATAGAGATTCTGGAAGGCAGGATCCGGAACAGTAATAGGTACGACTAATACGTCGACTTCTTTAGGCACGGCGTAGTCTACGTTACCGTTGACAGACGGATGAGAAATAGAATAATTGACCGGGAATTTGCTGTCATTCAAACCCGCCAAAACAATCGCCCTTGGGACTTCAAAGGGAACTTTGAAGGTCAGTGGGTCCTCGGTACCCAGAAGATCGTAAACGCCGCCTGGTGGAGGCACCGCCACGTCTCTCCAGTACAGTTGGAAATGATCACCCGCTTTACGTTCTGGGTAAATCGCCACCTCAGCATCAACAAAATCGTACGCAGGATCAGGGCCCACATCCGCAGCTGTCAACTTGTCGGGAACCGTCGTTGCTCGGCCTTGAACGACCACCTGGGCCAAGGCTGGATTCTGCTCGCCAGGTGGATCCTCCGGATTAGGCGGCCCGGGCTTGCGCAAGTCCTTGTCAACCTCGATGAGTGTTACAGGGGGGTTACTGTAGGTATTCCCTCCCCGCCTGATGACATAATCGACATCAACCGTATCAGGACCATCATTACCGTTTTTCACATCGACAAAAGGGACGGTAGCAAAGGTGGGGAACCCTACAATATCAACTTCTGGCTGAGTAATATTATCCCAAGAGACAACAAATTTATCTTGTCCGAATTGAGGACTATCGTAAGCATCGAGCCGAACCAGTACACCGCCACTGCTAATCGCATCCTCGTAGTCAATCAGACCATCTGCCGCCTCAGGTACAACCGTGACTTTAAGATTCGTCGGCCGGGTAGTGAGCGTGACCCCCACCCTCTTGAAATCCGACTCCGGCCCCTTATTACCTTTACGATCAGACAAATAGTAAAAAATGTAATGTGGGCCTTCGGCCGTGCCAATAAGGGCCCTTGTCAAAAATACCTCTATCGGGTCCGCCATATCCGTCCGGGTAAAAATCCCCACTACAATTGAATCCGGAATGGAGGTCCCGTAATGCACCTCGATTTGATCACCGAGTTTGGCATCACCGTAGGTACTAGGAATTGTAACTAGCACCCCCTCCGGGTGAGCGTCCAGATACTCCTTGGTAATACCTTCGCTCTCCACTTGAGGAGGTAATATCACCTCGGGGCCACTTGATCCGCCGTTCGGAGGGAGCGTATCGATATTGACCATCAGTGGAACAGATCCTACCCCGTTGGGCCCCCAATGAAGTCGATAAGTCAATGGGTAAGTACCAGGTGACAAGGTATAGTTCCCGGGAAGATCCAACGTAATTGGGAACGGTATGGTAGTGACAGGTGATGTAAAATTATACCTTGACCCCAAGATACTCTGCCCGTTCCAGTACAATTGAACGAACCCGTTGATACCATCATCATCGATAGGCTCAATACTGTTTATATCCACCTTCAATAGTTGCCCCCGATATCTGGAATGCAACTGATTAGGATCATCATCCGGCTCATCCCCTAATAAAGGGTTGAGCGCGTTCATCACGGGTGCAATAGGATCGGCCTTGGGACTGTCCAACACGGCCAGCCGAGCCTCCAGTCGTGCTTTTTCAGCAGGAGCTAACGACTGGGTAGAGGGTTGTGATTTTTTCTTCGTTGACATTTCATATTCTCCGTTACATGGGATAGAGCCTTATCGCCCTAGACACTTCCCGTGCACGTGCAAACAGATATGACTGACAACAGCACGCAGGGATCGGCGCTTCTCTCTATTAGAAAAAGCACATCTACTGCTCTCAACTCAAGCGACCAACAACACCTTATCCTTCAGGTGGACAGAGATCATTATCGGGGCCACATATAACGTCACCGGGCATCTGCCTAGTGATTTTTACAAAGGGAGATCTTGAGCGCCCAACCCCCCCATTGGCTTTCAACAAACGGTACTGCGCCACGCCTGAATCATTATGCACCATGGGTTCAATCAGCCTGTCGTAGGGTAACACCACCACGTCAAAACCATCCCTTGCCTCGTTATCTGACAGTGTTCTTGAAAAAACATCGGTCACCCCCGGTATTGGGTCCGTTCCATTCAACCCACGACTCCCCTGCCATGTCAGTTCGATCACATCACCGCCAGCAAGGTGAGGATTCCCATCAGCCGTACCGGGAACATGTACCGTTATCCCCTGCCACAACCTGGGCACTGAGCAACAATTCAAATAACCATTTAGATTAGCATCAGGAAACTCCGGCTCCATGAGCCCGGCAAGTAACACAATAGAAACATCAACGTCCGTCACCCGCGCTTGTTGTTGATTGACGCCATTATCCGTGAGGTAATACACCGGTAACGCACGATTGTTTTTATCTTGGGCAATCACATCCCAAGGAATAGTGAACGGAATCACTTGGCCCGCCGTGTCGCCCACCTTGACGGTGTAATCGGCCACGGCTCCGCTGACCGCACCCCAGAACACATATATCGTTTCTCCAGGTTTGGGGTCATCGAAAAGCGCTATCTTCACCGTGGCGTCTTCATTTTCGTCCAGTGCGGTCAACGTATTCAAAATATTTGAATGCAGGCCCCACACTTCCAATTTGACCAAGGTGGTATTGAGCAGCGCCGGCGCGTTGGCGTGATCCTGACCGGCAATCGTAAAATCGACGGGGGCAGTGGCGGGCCCCGAGGGTGGCGTAAAAGCACCACCCGCTTGCACGATGTAATCCACCTGGACCGTCAGTGGCCCCAGGCCCTTGGCCGTCAATGTCGACCAAGGCACATAGATCTGCTGCGGCCATTGGCTGATGTCTACCGGATGTGGGCTCAGTTTGGTGCCGTCCCAATCGACCAGAATGAACTGCGTATCCTCGGGATCGTCATAGGCATCGATTTCAACCGTAACCCCCCCTTGTCCAGAAGCGCCTTCTCGAGCATGCTCACGATCGATCAGACCTCTGCTCGACAGGGGGATTCGAGGGGGAAGCAGGCCGCCAGGCAGCGGCGTAAGGTCGACACGTATGGACGAAAGACTGGACCTTACCGCATTCAGATTTCCCGCCAGGTCCCTCAGACGATAGTAGGCATAACGTGTGCCCGTCCCCCAAGAGCGAATATCAGCTTCATCGTAGCGGACATACATCAGGTTATTATCGACATCATACTGACTGAACTCCTGTTCATTAACAGGCGGCTCGCTCTCAAGGGGGGATTCTGTATTCGTCCAATAATAAATAGCCCGATCCCGCCCCTCCGCGCCCACATAACGTGGTACCCGGACACGCACCTCACCATTATCGATTAAATACTGCTCGCTAACTACCCCATTCAATTCATCCGGAAAAATCATCGATAACGGCTGTTGGCCATCATTCGGGCTTTCTCTATCAATTCGCACCTTGGTCTTCAACGACTCCAGAGGATTGATCCCTCTGATCGTCTTCTCATAAGAAAGCTCGTAATTTCCATGTCTAAGTTCAGCCATAGGGACAACCAGCGTTTTATCGCCTGGGGCAATGGGTGGAACAAAATCATAGGGTGCACCCACCGCGTGAAAAGGAGCCCCCTCCGGACGCCACCCCACCCTGATAGTTTCGGTATATTGTTGAGAAAAATCCCAAGCCGGAACAATAAATTCGAGGTCCCCTTCCAACACACTTCTAGGGACTAAGCCGTCTGCTCGTGGCGTGCCATCATAGTTCTTGATAATGGACTCGACTATCGGTTTAGCCAGATCAGCCTGAATATCACCAGGAACATTAGCATCTCCCGCATAAACAGGATTTTCTTTTGAAATAGCCATCCACGGTCACCTTGATAGTGAAGTCGATAAGCAACACAGAAGAGGCAAGCTAGAATGCCTGAGGTGTGTGTCACGGTGTTGAACCGTGGGTTAATTCAACACCTTTCAAAAGAGCCTGGATACTGTCATTTCTAACAGGTATGCACGCCGTCCGTCGGTTTATCCGAGCTTTCGGGGGGCTAGCACGACACAAACGCTACCTCGGCATCCTTTATCGGGAAGGTCTTGGCCAACTGCGGGCTCAAGCACTTCTCCGCAAACAACGGCCAGACATGCCCCCCAGGTCATACAGCAGATCGACCTTGAGCCGAGCGTTGTAGCGATCTGCCCTTCGGACAAACGGCCTCCGTTTCCCCCTCGAACTGTCAGTTCTGACAGTAGACACATCTCACGCCAGGCTTTTTTAATAACGTCATGTCCGCCTCTATCGCCGTATTGGCTGCCCCTCTCAAACCCAGAGGTGTCTTCCATGAACCGGCGACGTCCCAGCCACTTTCTCTTCAGTAGCCATCCACTGAACCTGAAGCGGCTCTTGCTGGCCTCGATGGTGTTGATCATCTGGGGCTGTACCGCCCAGCAGGCCGGGCGGCCGCTGACAGAAAGATCACCCTCATCAGCGCATTCCCAATTCATCCTGGCCGGACAGGAAACGGCAACACGGATCACCCAACGTTATCGCGATACACGCTCAGACTGCGGCGCCCCCTCCCGGCCCGCTTTTCTGTGCACGGGTATCATCCTTCGCGGCACCAATCCCTCGCCGGATTATCACGCCTGGAACCCGAGCAATCTCTCTGTAACGAGCGGCGGTGTGTCCTTTTCCTATTTGCGCACCGATGCCAAATACAAAGGGCTGGCTTATAGCTATAAAAACGGATTTTTCTTCAGCCCCTATCTCGCCAGCGCAGGCAAGGTGCACCCGGAAGTCCTCTGTTCCTTTGCCATTGATGGGCACACTTTCGAGCGTCCAACGGACAAGGGATGTGGCGCGCATATTCGTTACACGGACAGCGGCTTATGTCGCAACCAGGGCATTACCACCGCTGCGCAGTGGCTGACGCATTACGATCGCGTCACGGGCAACCCCCAACGGCAGCAGCATCAATGTGCGTTCGATGTTCGTGATGCGCTGAACGAACAGGCCACCTCGGCCTTCAATGCAAGCATTGCGGCCATGAAACTCATTCCGAGCGAGTCATTCGCCACGCAAAACGAACTGCGCATCGCCACCTGGGCGCAGAACATCCCCACCCAACTGCCCATCGAAGCGTTCTTTTATGTCAATGACGGGCTGGCGGGAGCCCAGCATGATCAACGGGACTTCTACCGGGTAACGGGCATCAATATCCCCATCATCCGCATGACCCTGCCCGCCGTGGCGGCGAACGACGCGACCTTCGAGTTTCGCGCCCAGGACCAGGTCGATCAGGACGAACTGGTGATCGCGCCGTCGGTCATGGTGCTGGATGGCCTGTCGATCAAAGCCAGTTGGCCCCGCCTTCGCGACTCAGTCGGCAATGCCGCCACCCGGCTGCCCACTGGCGGTCACCCCCCCTACCGGTATGTGTCGAGCGCACCGGCCGTGGTCTCGGTGAATGCGGCGGGCAAGGTCGTCGGCGAACGGACCGGCAGCGCCACCATCACCGTCTATGATGCCAGCAACCAATCGGTGTCATACCCGGTGCAGGTGGGCAATGTCTTTCTGTTGGGCATACAACCCTACCCCTTTGCAGACGTGCACGCCGCCAACGCCTGGGTCGCCAGTCAGGGGGGCCACTCACCCGGCCTGGCAGGGGCAACGGATCTGGCCCACTCATTCGGGCTCCCCCTGCCTCCCGGCACCATCGGCGCGCAGAACTACTGGCTTCTGACCACTGAAGGTTGCCCGGCCGGTCTGTCCCTGTATTACTCGTATCAGAGTGGTAACTACGGTTGTGGCAATAACGCACAACCCGGCCTGGGTGCCCTGTACATGATCAGATACTGAATGTGACGGTGCTCGACCCAAGCGTGCCGACGGCAACCGTGAGCGCAACACTGCGCTCACGGTGTGGGACCACGCTGAAAGGCGTATCAGGGCTCAGGACAGATGCTCATCGATCACCACCACCAACTTCCCCGCCACCTGATTGCTCGCCAGCGCTTCAAACGCCGCCTCGGCATCCTTGATCGGGAAGGCCTTGGCCAACTGCGGGCTCAAGCGCTTCTCGGCAAACAACGGCCAGACATGCTCACCGAGGTCGCGCAGCAGATCGGCCTTGAACTGATCGTCGCGGCTGCGCAAGGTCGAACCGAGCAACTGGATGCGCTTGGCGAGGATCTTCGCCAGGTCCAACTGGGTTTCGCGCCCGCCCATCAGGCCGATCAGCACCCACCGTCCGTCACCTGACAAAAGTTTCACGTTCAGCGCGGCGTAGTTCGCCCCCACCGGATCGAGGATCACATCGAAGGGACCGAAGTCGCTCAAGCCTTCGATATCGTCACCCCGCACCACCCCACCCTGGGCCCCCAGCGCCTCGCAATAGGCCAGCCGATCCGCCGAACCGACACTCACCCAGCACGGGTTGCCGAAGGCCTTGCACAGCTGGATCGCCGCCGAACCGACGCCACTGGCGCCGGCGTGCAGCAGCACTTTCTCACCCGGTTTGAGGGCCGCCAACTGGAACAGATTCAGCCAGGCCGTGGCATAGACCTCAGGCAGCGCGGCCGCCTCCAGCAGGCTCAGGCCTTCCGGCACCGGCAACACATGACGCCCGTCGACCACCACTTCCTCGGCCATGCCGCCGCCGGCCAGCAGCGCGCAGACCCGGTCGCCGACCTGCCAGGACGCCCCGGGCCCGACTTCGCTGATCACCCCGGAACACTCCAGGCCCAGCACCTGGCTGGCCCCCGGCGGCGGCGGATAGAGCCCGGCTTTTTGTAACAAATCGGCACGATTGAGGCCCGCGGCCGCCACCCGAATCCGAACCTGTCCCACATCGCAGGTCGGACTCGGCTCTTCAACCCACTCCACCTGACCTTCAACGCCTTGCAATGCTTTCACAGTGCCTCCATAGTGAGTCTGGACTGAGCCCGTAGCTGTAGCGCCGGGCTTTTTGCATTATGCGACCGGCCCGAGGGTCGTACCAAAACGCGCAATGGGCGGTTTTGGTGCGCAGTCCCACGGAACCGGCGACTTTAAAGACGGCCTAATATGCGTTATCAATTGCCCCCGCGTCGAATCAGCATGAAGCATCTGTTCCCCAGCACCGCACTCGCTCTTTTCATTGGCCTTGGCATTTCCACGTTCTCGGCCAATTCGTTCGCAGCCAATAGCTGGGACAATCTTCAGCCCGACAAGGACGAGGTGATTGCCAGCCTGAACGTCGTCGAGTTGCTCAAGCGTAATCATTACAGCAAGCCGCCGCTGGACGCCGCGCGCTCGGTGATCATCTATGACAGCTATATCAAGCTGCTCGATCCCTCGCGCAGTTATTTCCTGGCCAGCGACATTGCCGAATTCGACAAGTGGAAAACCCAGTTCGACGCCTTCCTCAAGAGCGGCGACCTGAATGCCGGGTTCACCATCTACAAGCGCTACCTGGACCGGGTCAAGTCGCGTCTGGACTTCACCATCGCCGAGTTGAACAAAGGCGTGGACAAGATGGACTTCACCACCCAGGAAACCTTGCTGATCGATCGCAAGGATGCTCCGTGGCTGAAGACCAGCGCCGAGCTCGATGACCTCTGGCGCAAACGCGTCAAGGACGAAGTGCTGCGCCTGAAGATCGCCGGCAAGGATCCCAAGGCGATCCAGGACCTGCTGGTCAAGCGCTACAAGAATCAGCTGGCGCGTCTGGACCAGACCCGCGCCGAAGATATCTTCCAGGCTTATATCAATACCTTTGCGATGTCCTACGACCCGCACACCAACTATCTGTCTCCCGATAGCGCGGAAAACTTTGACATCAATATGAGCCTGTCCCTGGAAGGCATCGGCGCCGTGCTGCAGAGCGACAATGACCTGGTCAAGGTCGTGCGCCTGGTGCCGTCGGGCCCGGCGGACAAGACCAAGCAGGTCGCTCCGGCCGACAAGATCGTCGGTGTCGCCCAGGGCGACAAGGAGATGGTCGACGTGATCGGCTGGCGCCTGGACGAAGTGGTCAAGCTGATCCGCGGGCCGAAAGGTTCGGTGGTACGCCTGGAAGTGATTCCGGCCAGCAATGCGCCGAACGACCAGACCAGCAAGATCGTTTCCATCACCCGCGAATCGGTGAAACTGGAAGACCAGGCCGCGAGCAAGTCGATCCTGCACCTCAAGCAGGACGGCAAGGACTACAAGCTCGGGGTGATCGATATCCCGGCCTTCTACCTGGACTTCAAGGCGTTCCGCGCCGGCGATCCGGACTACAAGAGCACTACGCGTGACGTGAAAAAACTGCTCGGCGAGTTGCAGAAGGAAGGCGTCGACGGCGTGGTCATCGACCTGCGCAACAACGGCGGCGGTTCCCTGCAGGAAGCCACCGAGCTGACCAGCCTGTTTATCGACAAGGGCCCGACCGTGCTGGTGCGTAATGCCGAAGGCAAGGTCGACGTGCTCGAAGACGAAAGCCCGGGTGCCTTCTATAAAGGTCCGATGGCGTTGCTGGTCAACCGCCTGTCCGCCTCGGCTTCGGAGATTTTCGCCGGCGCCATGCAGGACTACCACCGTGCTCTGATCATCGGTGGCCAGACCTTCGGCAAAGGCACCGTGCAGACCATCCAGCCGCTCAACCATGGCGAGCTGAAACTGACGCTGGCGAAGTTCTACCGGGTTTCCGGGCAGAGCACCCAGCACCAGGGCGTGCTGCCGGACGTGGATTTCCCGTCGATCATCGACACCAAGGAAATCGGCGAAAGCGCGCTGCCGGAAGCCATGCCGTGGGACACCATCCGGCCTTCGATCAAGCCGGCGGTGGATCCGTTCAAGCCGTTCCTGGCCCAGCTCAAGGCTGACCACGAGGCGCGCGCGTCGAAGGATGCGGAGTTCATCTTCATTCGCGACAAGCTGGCCCTGGCCGAGAAGCTGATGAAGGAAAAAACCGTGAGCCTGAACGAGGCCGAACGTCGTGCCCAGCGCACCGATATCGACGCCAAGCAGCTGGCCATGGAGAACGCCCGTCGCAAAGCCAAGGGCGAAGAACCGCTCAAGGAACTGAAGAAAGAAGACGAAGACGCCTTGCCGCCGGATCCGGACAAGAAAACCAAGCCCGAAGACGACGCCTACCTGAGTGAAACCGGGCGTATTCTGCTGGACTACCTGCGTTTGAACACGGCGGTGGCGAAACATTGAAAGATGATGGCAATTTAATGTTCCGCTGCTTCTGAGCGTCATCAAACAGTCATCATTCTGTCGTGAAATAAAGGACTGGGCATGGCTCTTGTAAAAAGAGTCGGGCCCGGTCCTTTTTTTATCGACCGAGACAACCATGACCATGACCGAACAGCTGAACGCCCTGAGTTCAATCCTGGCTCAGAATGGTCTGCACAGCTTGTTCCAACCGATCATCTCGCTGTCCGAACGACGGATCATCGGCTATGAGGCCCTCAGTCGCGGCCCCTCCAACAGTCCGCTGCACTCGCCTATCAACCTGTTCGCCGTGGCCCGCCAGGCCGGTCGCCTCAGCGAGCTGGAAATGCTCTGCCGCCTCAGCGCCTGCCGACGCTTCAGTGAGCAGAAGCTGCCGGGCAAACTCTTTCTCAATGTCTCGCCGGAATCGCTGCTGGAACCGACCCACCAGCCAGGGCGCACGCTGAAGTTGTTGCAGGACTTCGGCATCGACCCGAGCAACGTGGTGATCGAGCTCACCGAGCAGACCCCGACCGACGATTTCCAACTGCTGCAAAACGCCTTGCATCACTATCGCGCCATGGGCTTCTCCATCGCCCTGGACGACCTGGGGGCCGGTTATTCGAGCCTGCGCCTATGGTCGGAGCTGCGCCCGGACTATGTGAAGATCGACCGGCACTTTATCGACGGTATCCACCAGGACGGGCTCAAGCGTGAGTTCGTCGGCTCCATCCTGCAAATCGCCAAGGCCTCGCGGGCCCTGGTGATCGCCGAAGGCATCGAGCTGCCGGAGGAACTGGCGGTGCTCACCGAGATGGGCGTCGACCTGGTCCAGGGCTATCTGCTCTGCCGGCCCCAGGAACAGCCGCCGCAGGAAGCGCGCACGCTGTTGCCCAAGCTGGAGGCCACCTCGATGGCCCTCAACGAAGAGGCCGGTGATCTCGGCACCCTGCTCAGCGTACAACCGGCGGTGGCCCTGAGCACGCCCACGGCGGACGTGCTGGAAGCCTTCCGGCGCCAGGCCAATCTCAACTCCGTGGCCGTGCTGGACGAACATAATCACCCGTGCGGTATCGTCCATCGGCATTCACTTTCGGAGGCCTTGCTCAAGCCCTTCGCCACCGAGCTGTTCGCCCGCAAGCCCATCAGCCGGCTGATGAGCAACGACTTTCTGGCGGTGGAGTTGAGCCAGTCGTTGCAGCAGGTCAGCCGCTTGCTCACCAGCCGTGCGCGGCAGCGTATCGAGGAAGATTTCATCATTACCCAGCAGGGCCAGTACCTGGGCCTGGGGCGGGTGATCGATGTGCTGAAACTGATTACCGAACTGAAGATCCAGCAAGCCCGCCATGCCAATCCGCTGACCCTGTTACCGGGCAATGTGCCGATCCAGCAATGCCTGACCCGATTGCTGCAACAGGCGCGGGAATCGGTGATCTGCTATGTGGATATCGACAGCTTCAAGCCGTTCAACGATATCTACGGCTATGGGCGTGGGGATGAGGTGCTGTTGTGCCTGGCGCAATGCTTGAACGACCGCGTCGACCCGAGCCGGGATTTCGTCGGGCATATCGGCGGCGATGATTTTCTGCTGGTGCTGGGCGAGGAGGATTGGCGCAAACGTTTGAATCAGTTGCTGGAGGACTTCCAGAACCAGTGCCGGCGCTTCTACCGCGCCGAGCACCTGGAGGCCGGCTGTTTCATCGCCTCGAACCGCCAGGGCCAGCGCCAGGAGTTCCCGCTGCTGTCACTGTCCATCGGCGTGGTGCACCTGAAGCCCGAATCCTGTGGCCGGCTGGATGCCCCGCAGTTGGCCGAGCTGGCCTCCCAGGCCAAGCATCACGCGAAGAATGTGCCGGGTTACAGCATTCATGTGATCGACAGCGAAACCGTCAGCGCTGCAACGGCTGACAGCGCCCTGCCCGCCTCGGGCGCCGACGCCCCGCCGGCCTGGGCCAAGCCCTGAATCGCCTCAGACTCGCGCGATCCCCCTTGTGGCGAGCGGGCTTGCCCGCGTTGGGGTGCGAAGCGCCCCCAAAACCTGCAAACGCGGTGTATCAGAAATAACCGAGACTCTGGTTTTACGACTGCTTCGCAGCCGAGCGCGGGCAAGCCCGCTCGCCACAAGAGTCCGTGTTCGTTTCAAATATCCTTAGGCTTAAGCCTCGGCCGACTCGGGATAGTCGTACTCGAACACCCGCACCACTTCCGAAGCATGCCAGGACGCCGCGGCCACGCCGTCGGACGGGCCGGAAAAACGCCCCAACCGCTCGACACACTCGAAGAAACCGGTACGTGGCAAACGGCTCGCGCCCTGGCTGATCACCAGTGAACTGCGCAGCGGTTGTTCGGCCTTGGCATCCAGGGCCGCCAGGTGCTCCAGGGCCGCCGTCAGGGTTTGCATGGCCGGGCTGGGCAACTGCAAGCGCTCCAGCAAGGCACGGTAGGTCAACAGATGGCGCTGGCGGCGCGCTTGGTCGAGCTCACCCAGCAGCCCATCCCAATGCTGACGACTGATGCGCACGCTCACGATGCGTCCCTCCAGCCGGCCACACCCAATTCCCAGGCCAGGCTGCGACGAATCGCGGCGTCAGGCTCGCGCTCCCCGCTTTCGATCAGCCCCAGGTACGAGGGGCTGATGCCCACCGTACGCGCCAGGGTCTCCACGGCCAGGCCCTTGGCTTCGCGCAGGCTGCGCAATTGCTCGAAGGCCGGCAAGGCATCAGCCGGCGGCGCCGGGCTTGCTGGGGGAGATTGAGGCGGTTGCTGGCTGCTCAAACCGGCAGCCTGGAGTAACGCTTGATACTGGGCCCAGGGTAGAACCGCATACTCCGGTTTTCCGTCACGTGTAATTATTTGAAGATCCATCACCACACCCCGTAGGACTTTTACACATAGCGAGTCGGCGCTTTCCTTGTAGCTTAATCTTAACAGCCACCAAGGTCGCTAGGGGTGTGTTCTTAAAGGGAATGGCTGGGATTCAGTCCTTTTCGTGGCGTTGCAGTTGCAACTGCTCGGGTGTATCCGGCAAATGCTCGATCGCCCGCAGCTGTTCCGGTGCCTGCCGTTCGAGCCAACGACGGAAAGCCGTCAGTTCCTGGTCCAGGGTATTCATCACCCAGGCCAGGACGGCGATGTCGTCGAGCATGCCGAACACGGGGATAAAATCGGGGATGGCGTCGATCGGGCTGAGGAAGTACATCAGCCCCGCCACCACGATGATCATCGACTTGACGTTGATGGCCCGGTACTCGCCGCGCCAGTAGGCCAGGCACAGCACCTGCAACAGCTTCAGGTCCTCCCTGAGCTTGCCCAGCCGGCCGCCCTGGTGCGCGCTCTTGCTCGCCACGGCAAACAACAGGGTCGGTAGACGGCCGCGCGACAGCACGCGTTGGGCCATGGGCAGGAAGCGTGTGAAATTCCAGGGTGCTTTCATCATCACTCCAATCGACAGCGACGCCAGGTTATCCACACAAATTGTGGATAACCTTGTGAACAGAGCCACTTTTCAACGCTGCAAGCCCCGTTTTACAAGGGGCCAGCTCAGATCGGGCGTTTTTTACTCACTGAAAAAAAGCCATTATTTCATTGACTTGGCATCAGTCTACGATTAGGCCCGTTAGCTGAATATTAAGACTATACCGACCTATGGATGTTCGTTTTCTTACAGCCTGCATCTCTCAGAAACGACAACGCCCCGAAAACGGGGCGTTGTCATGAGCCGGCGCCTTATTTGGCGGCGGCGTCTTCCTTGGCAGGATCCTTGATGGCCAGCAGTTCCAGGTCGAAGACCAGGACCGAGTTGGCCGGGATTGCCGGGCTTGGGCTTTGTGCGCCGTAGGCCAGGTCGCTCGGGATGTACAGCTTGTACTTCTCGCCGACGTGCATCAGTTGCAGGCCTTCGACCCAACCTGGAATCACGCCGCTGACCGGCAGGTCGATCGGGCTGCCGCGATCCACGGAGCTGTCGAAGGTGGTGCCGTTGGTCAGCTTGCCGGTGTAGTGAACGGTCACTACGTCGGTCGGCTTGGGTTGAGGACCGTCGGCTTTCTTGATGACTTCATACTGCAGGCCGGAAGCGGTCGTGACGACACCTGGCTTCTTGGCGTTTTCTTCGAGGAATTTCTTGCCGGCAGCCGCCGACTCTTCGCTCAGCTTGGCCATGCGCTCTTCAGCGCGTTTCTGCAGGGCGGCAAAGGCTTCGACCAGTTCGTCGTCCTTGAGCTTCTGCGGCTTCTTGCCGACGGCATCTTCGATACCCTGGGCCACGGCCTTGGAATCGAGGTCGTCCATGCCTTCCTGGGCCAGGCTCTTGCCCATGTTCAGGCCGATACCGTAGGAAGCTTTTTGCGCCGGGGTTTTCAGCTCTACGCTGGAATGCGAATCGCAACCCGCAAGTACCAGGCCTACCAGGGCTACCGCCGCCGCCAACCGATGCTGTTTCATGCTATTTCCTTGTTCATGCGCCTAAAGGGCAATCGTATAAAGCCGCGAGCTTATCAGGCCGCCACGACCAATGGCTACCGGCATGAGAGGGGCAAACAGCCAATAAGTTCAGGTGTTTGGGGCATTTTACAAAACCCTGACAGTCTGCTTACGTCTGCACGGACACGACTGAAGCGCCACGGGCCAGCAGTCACAGCCATCATGGCTACTTGATGCCAGGCAACGGCTCAGGCATAAGAAGGAAACAACTCGACAAGGATGCTGATCTTGCGCATTTTTTACCGTGTATTACTGGCAGCGTTTCTCCTGCTTTGCCTCGGCATCGCGGTGATCTTGTACTACGTCGTCAATCCGAAATTACCGACTTACGTACCGGCCCAGGTGCGTTATCTGGAGCAATGGAGCGAGGCCGACCGCCAGACCTATTACTACACCCCCCAGGGAACCCAGGTCAAAGGCCTGCGTTATGAGTGGTTCACCGCCCTGGAGCTGCCGTTTTCCGAACAGCGCTTTGCGGAACCGGCGTATCTGGCGCGGTTCGGCTTTCTGATTGATCCCAAGCGCAAGGCCAGCACCAACAACCCCGGTAATCTGCCGGTGGGTTTCGCCCGCCATCAGAACCCCGGCAGCAACGAGCAGTATCTGGATATCACCTGTGCCGCCTGCCATACCGGCGAACTGCGCTATAACGGCCAGGCGTTGCGGATCGACGGCGGCTCGGCCCAGCATGTGCTGCCCTCCAGCGTACCGACGGTGCGCGGCGGCAGCTTCGGCCAGGCCATGGTCGCGAGCCTCGCCGCCACCTATTACAACCCGTGGAAGTTCAAGCGTTTTGCCCACAAGGTCCTGGGCGATAACTATGACGCCCAGTACGACCAGTTGCGCACCGACTTCAAGCAGTCGCTGGACATCTTCCTGAAGACGGCCTGGAACGATACCCATCGCGGGCTCTATCCGACCCAGGAAGGCCCCGGCCGTACCGATGCCTTCGGGCGCATCGCCAATGCCAGCTTCGGCGATGCCATCTCCGAGAAGAACTATCGCGTCGCCAACGCTCCCGTGGATTACCCGCAGCTCTGGGATATCTGGACCTTTGATTGGGTGCAGTGGACGGCTTCAGCCCAGCAACCCATGGCACGTAATATTGGTGAGGCGCTGGGGGTTGGCGCGACCCTGAATTTCTTCGACGCCAACGGCCAGCCCTTGCAAGGCGCCGACCGCTACCCTTCCGGCGTGCGCGTGCGTGACCTGCAACGGATCGAGGAAACCCTCAAGCACCTGCAACCGCCGCACTGGCCGGAGGACCTGTTCGGCAAGGTCGACCTGCCGCTGGCCGCCAAGGGCCGCGGGCTGTTCGCGGAAAACTGCGCCGGCTGCCATGTGCCCCCGGTGACCGAAGAGAACGGTCGTCCGGTAAAACACCTGGTTTCGATTCCAGTCGCAGTGATCGGCACCGACCCGAACACCGCCAATAACATCGCCGACAATCGCTACGACCTGAGTGCACTGCAGTGGAACCCGGTCGAGCTGGCGAAACTGCCGGTCCAGTTGCACCCGGCACCCGAGGCGCCGCTGGATATGACGCAATTGTCGGTAGCCAAGGGCCTGGCCTACGTCACCGCCTTCGTCGAAGAGCGTGCCTATCGCGAGGCCAAGGTCACGCCGGAAGAACGCCCGGCCATGGACGGCTTCGGCCTGCCTATCGGCGTGCTCGAACAACGCGCCTACAAGGCCCGGCCGCTGGCCGGCGTATGGGCCACCCCGCCGTTTCTGCATAACGGCTCGGTGCCTTCGCTGTATCAACTGCTCTCGCCCCAGGACGAGCGCGCCGGCAGCTTCTATCGCGGCACCTTCGAATACAATCCGCGTCATCTCGGTTATCGCCAGGAAGCCTTCCCCAATGGCTTCCTGTATGACACCCGGATCAGCGGCAACCACAACAGTGGCCACGAATTCCGTGCCGGCAAGCGTGGTAACGGCGTGATCGGTCGTTTGCTGCAGCCCGAGGAACGCTGGGCCCTGCTCGAATACCTGAAAGTCCTCGGCGGCCCGCTGGAGGCGCAACTGCCATGACCCCTACCCTTCGCGTTCACGTTAAAAGGATGTCTACATGCTGACCCGACTCTGGCTGCGCCTCGGCGCCTTTCTGGGCAAGAGCCTGCTGATCCTGATCGGCCTCGGGCTGGTCGGCTGGGCCCTGGCCAGCGGCTGGTACGCCTGGCGCCATAGCGGCCCGGTGTCCGCCGAAGAGCAGATCCCGCCCGGCGAATCGGCCATGACCCAGGACATCATCCAGACGGCCGTGCGCATCGTCGACCAGCATCGTGAAGGTACGCGCTATCTGCGCGATGCCCATGCCAAGGCCCACGGTTGCGTGAAGGCCGAGGTCCAGGTGCCCAGTGACCTGAGCAACGATCTGCGCCAAGGCGTCTTTGCCGAGCCGGGCAAGACCTGGCAGGCGCTGATACGCCTGTCCAATGGCAACGCCTATCCGCAGTTCGACAGTATTCGTGACGCCCGGGGCATGGCGCTGAAGTTGCTCGATGTTCCGGGCAAGCAATTGCTGCCGGGGCAACAGGGGCGCAATGAGCAGGACTTCGTGATGTTCAGTCATCCGAACTTCTTTGTCAGCGATGTCGCCGAATACCAGCAAAACATCGGCGCCCAGGCGGACGGCAAGCAGGTGCTGGCGTTTTTCCCGAGCTGGAACCCGACCACCTGGCAAGTGCGCCATCTGTTTATCGCCCTGGCGACCTTGGCACCGGCGCCGATCAGTCCGACCCAGACCACCTATTTTTCGGTCTCGCCGTACAAGTTCGGCAATGACAACGCCAAGTTCCGCGTGGCCCCTGACCCGCAGAGTTGCCCGGAATATACCTTGCCGAAACAGAATGAGTACCTGCCGAACTTCCTGCGCAGCGCCCTGACCCAACAGTTATCCACAGACCGCGTCCCGGCCTGCTTCGTCCTGCAGATCCAGCGGCAGAATGCGCATCTGTATATGCCGATCGAAGACACCAGCATTGAATGGAAGGAGAGCGACGCGTCGTTCCAGACGGTGGCGCGGATTCGGATTCCGGCCCAGGACTTCGACACGCTGGAACAGAATATCGCCTGTGACAACCAGTCGTTCAGCCCCTGGCACGGGTTGGAGGCGCACCGGCCGATTGGTGGGATCAACCGCTTGCGCAAGGCGGTGTATGACGCGGTGAGCGATTACCGGCATAGCCGCAACGCCGAGCAATAGCGCGAGGCCGCCAAAAGCTTCGCGGGCAAGCTCCGCTCCCACAAAAAAGCCCGCACAAGGCGGGCTTTGCGTGATGACCTGGCGTTCAGTGGTCCAGATCATCGAATATGGCGCAGCGGACGGGACTCGAACCCGCGACCCCCGGCGTGACAGGCCGGTATTCTAACCGACTGAACTACCGCTGCGCGTAGCGTTGAAGCGAAATGGTGGGTGATGACGGGATCGAACCGCCGACCCTCTGCTTGTAAGGCAGATGCTCTCCCAGCTGAGCTAATCACCCTTTCGTTTCGGTGCGGGCGCATTATGCCACAAAAAATCCATAACGCACTGATTTAGATAATCTTTTTTCAGAACCTGGATTTCTCGAAGCCCAGAACGAGAAAAACCGGGCATTAGAGAGACGAAAACCAGCGGCCCGCCTCCCCGCCGGCCCTGGCCTCCAATAACTTATTTCAATGCGACCGAAGGGCTGGCGCGCTGGTTTTCAGTAGCCGGGGCATGCCCACGTACCGCCAGGATGACCACCAGCATACCCAACCCGCAGACCCCGGCGGCGATCACGAACGCAACGTTGTAGCCACCGCCGTATTGCACCACCAGGCCGGTCAGCGACGGCGCGATGATGCCGGCGAGGTTGGCCAGCAAATGCACGAAACCGCCGGTACCGCCGACACGATTCTTCGGCACGATGTCCTGAATCAGCCCCCAGCAGATCTGTGGTGTGACGAACAGGAAAATACTCGACACCGTGATGCAGGCCACCGCCATGCTCAACGACGACACCTGGGTGGTGATCATCACGCAACTGGCCGCGACCCCAAGGCCGACGATCAGCACGCACTTGCGTGCCAGGATCACGTTGCCCAGCTTCCTGGCCAATGCATCGGTGACAAAACCACCGCCCAGAAAGCCCACCGCCGCTCCCAGCCAGGGGATCACGGCGATGATGCTCATGCTCTTGATGTCCAGGTGCTGAAAGTCCATCAGGTAGCTGGGCAGCCAGGTCAGGAAGAAATACAGCACATAGTTGAAGCAGAAAAACGCGGTCGCAACCGCCAGCACCGGAGCGGAAAAAATGTAGCTGACCAGGCTGCGGCCTTCCTGCACACCTTCGACCAACACCTCGGCACGACTGACACGAATCAACTCGCGCTCGGCCTCGGACACCTTCGGATGCTGCTCGGGCGTGTCCTTGAAGATCAACAACCAGGCCACCAGCCACAACGCACCCAGCAAGGCGATCACCACAAACGACACCCGCCAGCCGTAATTCAGCGCCACCAGGCCGACGATCGGCCCGGCCACGGCCGCACCCAGGGGCTGACCGCAGTTGGTGAAGCCCAACGCCCGCCCGGCCTCTTCCCGAGGAAACCAATTGGTGATCGCCTTGTTGGTGGTGGTGCCCATCGGCCCCTCGCCCATGCCGAACAACACCCGGAAAATCAGCAGGTGGACGTATCCGGTAATGATCGCGGTCAATCCGCAAAACAGCGACCAGATACCCGCCGCCCAGGCAAAGACCTTTTTCGGGCCATAGGTATCGGCAGCCCAACCGCCGACAAAACACAGGGCGCAGTAACCGATGAAAAAGCTGCTGAAGATAAAACCCATCTGGGCATCGTCGATGTGCAGTTCGGTTTTCAACAGCGGCGCCACCACCGACAGTGCGGCGCGGTCCAGGTAGTTGAGCATGCCGGCAAAAAACAGTAGCCCGGCGATTCTCCAGCGGTAGTTGCCTTTCATTTTTTTATGGCCTTTGTTTATTATTTTTAGAGCGTGACAGCCTGTGGTGATTCAGCTGATCAGCGCATGGTCCGTGCAATAGGTCCGCAATACCTCGACGTCGGGCACAAAGCCCAGGCCCGGCACATCGGGCAGGCTCATGCGGGGCTTGAAGGCGAGTTCGGGATACAGCAGGCGCTCGAACTCGATGAAGGGGACTTCCAGCGCCACGTCCGCCGGCAACAGCGTCAACAGGTGGGCGACGGCGAGTAACCCGGGGCCGAAGTAGAAGCAATGGGGCACGACGCGGACAGCGTGCTCACGGGCAATGGCGAAAACCTCCAGCATCGCGCTGATGCCCCCGACCTTGGCGACACTGGGCTGCAGGATATCGACCGCACCCTGCTCGACCAGGGCGCGAATACCGTTCACCCCCGCTGCGTTTTCACCCGCGGAAATCGCCACGCCATGACGACGCACCTGGGCCAGACCGTTGATATCGTCGGGCGGCCAGACGGGTTCTTCCAGCCAACCGAGGTCAAGCTCGTGCAACTGTTCAGCCATGTCGCACGCCCGGGCAACGGTCCAGGGGCAATTGACATCGACCATCAACTCGCCGACCAACACCGGCAGCGCCGCACGGGCCGCGGCGATGGCCACATAGGTAGTTTCATGCAGCTTGATCTTGCGAAAGCCCTGCTGGCGGGCGCGTTTGACCTGGGCAAATACTTCGTCTGGATCGCCGCCATAACTGACCAGGCTGGCGTACAACTCAAGCTCGCGCGGCGTGCCGCCCAGCAACTGGTACAACGGCTGGCCCGCCACTTGTGCGGCCAGGTCCCACAAGGCGATATCGATACCGGACAAGGCATAGACCATGGGGCCGGTGGAGCCGAAACCATGCAGGGCGCGGCGTGCGGCGTCCAGGGTCCGGGCGCGGTCGGCCAGCGCGGTGCCGATGAACATGGGCGCCACCACTTCAGTCAACGCCTTGAAGGTCACCGGATTGGAACCGTGGCCAAAAGCCTCGCCCCAACCGCTCAGGCCGGTATCGGTGGTGACCTTGAGCATCAGGCTTTCCATACGCCGATGTCGGGGCGATGCGGCATTGAAGGCATCGTCGTCCTTGGCCGGCCCGAGGTTCTTGCGCTCAGGGGTACCCGCGGAGAAGGGGATGCCCAGGCGGATGATCTCGATACTGCGAATAATCACAGGCAGGTCTCCAAACGCTTTTTATTGGTGTTATAGACTGATGAAGCGAAGTGTTACGTTATCGTACAACATCACTGAGGAAGGAAGGAACCAATCCTGCGGGATATCCAAACAACGGAGTCGGGAATGCCGGCCTGGGAACGGCGCAACCTTGATCGCTGGGGAATTGAGAACCGAGGCCTGCTTGAATGGGTATTTGAAAACCGCGGCGGGCGCTGGGATCCGAAGGGGATTCGGAAAACAAAAAAGCCCGCACAAGGCGGGCTTTCTGTGATGACCTGGCGTTCAGTGGTCCAGATCATCGAATATGGCGCAGCGGACGGGACTCGAACCCGCGACCCCCGGCGTGACAGGCCGGTATTCTAACCGACTGAACTACCGCTGCGCGTAACACTGATATCGAATGGTGGGTGATGACGGGATCGAACCGCCGACCCTCTGCTTGTAAGGCAGATGCTCTCCCGGCTGAGCTAATCACCCTTCGCTTTCGGTGTGGCGCGCATTCTACGGAGCAGTCCCGACTCTGGCAAGCACTTTTTTTAATATTTTTCTCAGGCCTTCCAAAGACTTAGCAGAGGGTTGGCCTATGGGCCCACGAAGAGAATAATGCCCTCCTTTGTATAAAGGAGAGATGCACCCCATGTGGTTCAAGAACCTGCTGATCTACCGCCTGACCCAAGATCTGCCTTTTGATGCCGAGGCGCTGGAGACCGCACTGGCGAGCAAACCGGCCCGCCCCTGTGCAAGCCAGGAGTTGACCACTTACGGTTTCGTCGCGCCCTTCGGCAAAGGCGAAGACGCCCCGCTGGTGCATGTCAGCGGCGACTTCCTGCTGGTGGCCGCGCGCAAGGAAGAACGTATCCTGCCGGGTAGCGTGGTGCGCGATGCACTGAAGGAAAAGGTCGAGGAGATCGAAGCCGAACAGATGCGCAAGGTCTACAAGAAGGAGCGTGACCAGCTCAAGGATGAAATCATCCAGGCGTTCCTGCCCCGTGCCTTTATCCGTCGTTCGTCGACCTTTGCCGCGATTGCGCCGAAACAGGGCCTGATCCTGGTCAACTCGGCCAGCCCGAAACGTGCCGAGGACCTGTTGTCGACCCTGCGTGAAGTGCTCGGTACCTTGCCGGTGCGGCCGCTGACGGTGAAAACCGCGCCAAGCGCGATCATGACCGACTGGGTGAAGACCCAGGTGACCGCGGAGCACTTCTTCGTCCTCGACGAATGCGAGCTGCGTGATACCCATGAAGACGGCGGCATTGTGCGCTGCAAGCGCCAGGACCTGACCGGCGAGGAAATCCAGTTGCACCTGAGCACCGGCAAGGTGGTGACCCAGTTGTCCCTGGCCTGGCAGGACAAGCTGTCCTTCGTGCTCGACGACAAGATGGTGGTCAAGCGCCTGAAATTCGAAGACCTGCTGCAAGACCAGGCCGAACAGGACGGCGGTGAAGAAGCCCTGGGCCAGTTGGATGCCAGCTTCACCCTGATGATGCTGACCTTCGGCGAGTTCCTGCCGCAGCTGTTCGAGGCCCTGGGTGGCGAGGAAATGCCGCAGGGTATCTGATCACGCCGTAACAACGGGCGAACGCCTGTGGGAGCGGAGCTTGCCCGCGAAGAACGATGACTCAGTGTGCCAGACAGACCCGGTCGCCAGCATTCGCGGGCAAGCTCCGCTCCCACAGGTACTCCACCGTGTGCAGACTCTCGGTTCAACACAGAGATCCTGGGAGCCGGACTTACCGGAAGGCCATTGAGGCCACCACAAGCTTCGTGGTTAAGCTCCTCTCCCACAACGCCTGCTTGATCCGCCCCCCCATAACAAGGACCCCCCCATGCGCGCACTGGCCACACTCAGCCGCTTCGTCGGCAATACCTTCGCCTACTGGGTGTTGATTTTCGCCGTGCTGGCGTTCCTGCAACCCACCTGGTTCATCGCCCTGAAATTCGCCATCGTGCCGCTGCTCGGCCTGGTGATGTTCGGCATGGGCCTGACCCTCAAACTCGACGATTTCGCCGAAGTCGCCCGCCATCCCTGGCGCGTGGCCCTGGGCGTGATCGCCCACTTTATTATCATGCCCGGCGTC
Organism: Pseudomonas sp. MWU12-2319; assembly: GCF_023242525.1. NCBI lineage: Bacteria > Pseudomonadati > Pseudomonadota > Gammaproteobacteria > Pseudomonadales > Pseudomonadaceae > Pseudomonas > Pseudomonas sp. MWU12-2319. The sequence continues at coordinate 89,001 of NZ_JALJES010000019.1, read as the reverse complement.
GCCTGGCTGCTCTGCCGGGCCTTCCAGCTGCCGGCGGAAATCGCCGTCGGGGTGATCCTGGTCGGCTGCTGCCCCAGCGGCACCTCTTCCAATGTCATGACCTGGCTGGCCCGCGGCGACCTCGCGCTGTCGGTGGCCATCGCCGCCGTCACCACCCTCCTCGCCCCGCTGCTGACCCCCGCGTTGATCTGGCTGCTGGCCTCGGCCTGGTTGCCGGTGCAGTTCAGCGAGCTGTTCTGGTCGATCCTGCAGGTGGTGTTGCTGCCGATTGTGCTCGGCGTCGTCGCCCAACGCCTGCTGGGTGAGCGAGTCCGCCACGCAGTGGAAGTCCTGCCGCTGGTGTCGGTGGTGAGCATCGTGATCATCGTCGCCGCCGTGGTCGCCGCCAGCCAGGCGAAGATTGCCGAGTCCGGCCTGCTGATCATGGCCGTGGTGATGCTGCACAACAGCTTCGGCTACTTGCTGGGTTACTTCACCGGTCGCCTGTTCAAGCTGCCGCTGGCCCAACGCAAATCCCTGGCGCTGGAAGTCGGCATGCAGAACTCGGGCCTCGGCGCCGCCCTGGCCAGCGCGCACTTCTCGCCGCTGGCGGCGGTGCCCAGCGCGCTGTTCAGTGTCTGGCACAATATTTCCGGGGCCCTGCTCTCGACCTGGTTCCGCCGTATGAGCGAAAAACAGGACCGCGCACAGGCGGCTGACAGCGCCCTGAACTGAAGGGAACTTGATCCACCGGACAGGAATGGGCACTATAGTGCGCAGCGCAGGGACGACCTTGCGGCTTGCGCGCAGTAACCATACGGGGACGACCCCATCCATAGATGGAGGTTTTCATGTCCTGGATCATTCTGTTTTTCGCCGGTCTGTTCGAAGTCGGCTGGGCCGTTGGCCTCAAGTACACCGACGGTTTCAGCCGCCCGCTCCCCACCGCGCTCACCGTCACGGCCATGGCTGTCAGCCTCGGCCTGCTGGGCCTTGCCATGAAGGAATTGCCGCTGGGCACCGCCTATGCGATCTGGACCGGTGTCGGCGCGGTGGGCACGGTGATCGCCGGGATCATCCTGTTCGGTGAGTCCATGGCGTTGTTCCGACTGGCGAGCGTGGGCTTGATCATTGTCGGGTTGGTCGGTTTGAAAGTCTCGGCCGCCTGACACTCTGCTCGATTCAACACGCCCCCTTGTGAGAGGCCCGCGAAGCCGCCAAAAGCTTCGCGGGCAAGCTCCGCTCCCACACTCGCCTACCGGCGCACCATTCCCCGCAACTGCAACACCTGCTCACGCAACTGCGCCGGCACCGCGACCTCGGCCCCGACCGGCGTCCCCGCCACCAGGGTCACCCGCGACCACAAGCGTCGGAACAGCCCCTTGGCCGGATCACGGCTGAAGAAACTGCCCCACAAACCTTGCAACGCCAGCGGAATCACCGGCACCGGGGTCTCCTCCAGCACGCGGGTCATGCCGCCCTTGAACTCGTTGATCTCACCGTCGGTGGTCAGCTTGCCCTCAGGGAAGATGCACACCAACTCCCCCTCCTTCAGGTACTCGGCGATTTTCCGGAACGCACGCTCATAGATCTCCAGGTCTTCGCTGCGCCCGGCAATCGGAATCGCCCCGGCCGTGCGGAAGATAAAGTTGAGCACCGGCAAGCGGTAGATCTTGTAATACATCACGAAGCGAATCGGCCGCCGCACCGCGCCGCCGATCAGCAACGCATCGACAAACGACACATGGTTGCAGACCAGCAAGGCCGCCCCCTCATCGGGGATCAAGTCCAGGTTGCGGTGCTCGACGCGGTACATGGAATGGCTGAGCAGCCAGATCATGAAACGCATGCTGAACTCGGGCACGATCTTGAAGATATAGGTGTTGACCGCGATATTCATCACCGACACCACCAGGAACAACTCGGGGATCGACAGCTTCGCCACACTCAACAGCAGGATCGAGACAATCGCCGAGACCACCATGAACAGCGCGTTGAGGATGTTGTTGGCGGCAATCACCCGGGCCCGCTCGTTCTCGGCGGTCCGCGACTGGATCAGGGCATACAGCGGCACGATGTAGAAACCGCCGAACACCCCCAGCCCGAGGATATCCACCAGCACCCACCAGGCCTGGTGATAACCGAGGATCGCCAGCCAGTCGTTGGCCTGCACATTCTGCGGCAGATTGCCCGAATGCCGCCACAACAACAGGCCGAACAGCGTCAGGCCGAACGAGCCGAAAGGCACCAGGCCGATTTCTACCTTGCGCCCTGACAAGCGCTCGCAGAGCATGGAGCCGGCGGCAATCCCCACCGAGAACACCGTGAGGATCAGCGTCACTACGGTCTCATCGCCGTACAACCACTCCTTGGCGTACGCCGGGATCTGCGTCAGGTAGATCGCCCCGACAAACCAGAACCAGGAGTTGCCGACAATCGAGCGCGACACGGCGGGCGTTTGCCCCAAACCCAGGCGCAAGGTGGCCCAGGACTGGCTGAAGATATTCCAGTTCAAACACAGTTGCGGGCTCGCCGCCGCCGCCCGCGGAATGCCGCGGCTGGCCAGGTAGCCGAGCACCGCCACCAGCACAATGGCGCTGGAGACGATAGGCGCGTAGTGCGCCGAAGACATCATCACCCCGGCACCGATGGTCCCCGCCAGGATCGCCAGGAAGGTGCCCATTTCCACCAGGCCGTTGCCGCCCACCAGTTCCTCTTCGCGCAGGGCCTGGGGCAGGATCGAATATTTGACCGGGCCGAACAGCGCCGAGTGGGTGCCCATGGCGAACAGCGTCAGCAGCATCAACGACAGGTGATCGAAGACAAAGCCCACGGCACCCACCGCCATGATCACGATTTCACCCAGCTTGATCACCCGGATCAGCGCGTCCTTGGCGAATTTCTCGCCGAACTGGCCGGCCAGGGCCGAGAACAGGAAGAACGGCAGGATGAACAGCAAGGCACAGAGGTTGACCCAGATGCCGCGATCACCGGTGAGGGCCAGCTTGTAGAGGATGGCAAGGATCAACGACTGCTTGAACAGATTGTCGTTGAACGCACCGAGGGACTGCGTGACGAAGAACGGCAGGAAACGCCGTGTACGCAGCAGGCTGAACTGTGAGGGGTGACTCATCTTCCCTGTACCTGAGTGGCGCCGAGAGCGGCTTTCTTGTTGGAAGGCGGATCACCACCCCCGGGCCACAACCTTACCTAAAATCAGGCAACTATTTCGCTATTCCTGCCAGGCAAGGCGAAACAAAAAGCTCGCCTTTATAGGCACCGCGCAGGGTTTTCGAACCGACAATCAGCCAGAGCACCGCCAGCAGCGCCACCAGCACCAGGCCGAAACCACTGAAAAAGCCCAGGTGCAAGGTGCTGCCCAATTTCAAGGTGGCCAGGGAGTAGACGCCCAGGGGGAAGGTGTAGCCCCACCAGCCGAGGTTGAACGGGATGCCCCGACGCAGGTAACGCAGGGTGATCAGCACCGCCATCAGCATCCACCACAGACCGAAGCCCCAGAGGATAATCCCGGCGAGCAGGCCCAGCCCGCTGGCGATTTCACCGATGCCGGCGAAGCCGTTGGCGGCGAAAATCGCCGGCGAGTCCGCGCCCAGCACCAGCATGCCCAAGGCCCCGGTCCCGATCGGGCCCAGCGCCAGCCAGCTCGAGGCCGCCATGTTTTCATGGGGCAACTTGTGCAAGGCCATGCGCAACAGCAGGATCACCAGGATGCTGAACGCCACCGGCACCGAGAACGCCCAGAGCACATAGCTGGTGATCAACACGTTGAACTGCATATGCGCATCCGACAGGTGCGGCGCCAGCAGGCCACCGCTGGCCGCCGCCACTTCCGCGGCCACCACCGGCAACAGCCAGACCGCCGTCATCTGGTCGATGCTGTGCTCCTGGCGGGTGAACATCAGGTAGGGAATCAGCACGCCGCAGGCCAGGGACATGGCCACGTCGATCCACCACAGCACTTCGGCGACCTGCACCGCGCTGTCGCCCCAACGCGGCACACCGAACAGCAGGAAACCGTTGATGATGGTCGCCAGCCCCATGGGAATGGTGCCGAAGAACATCGAGACCGTGGAGTGCCCGAAAATCCGCCGCGCCTCATGGAAGAACAATACCCAACGCGCGCCGTAGAGCAGGCTGAATACGGCGAACAGCAGGATATTGAACAGCCACAGGCCTTCGGCGAACGCACGCTGGCCCGGGACTTCGACCGGCAACTGCGCCAGGGCCAACGCCAGGACACCGGTGCCCATGGTGGCGGCGAACCAGTTGGGGGTGAACTGGCGAATGACTTCGCGGGGGTGCTGCAAATGGCCTAAAGGCCGGATTCCGGGTTTGACGCTATTGGGGCACGTTTGCATGACTGACTCCTGTCCTCGGGTGAGGTTGCAGCCATCATAGAACCGGATCGAATATCCATATAACGGGTAATTTCTCTAACTGTTATCTGTTTTATAGATAAGCTGTCATGGACTGCCTTCGGTTTCGATCACCAGCACCCGTGCCTCGCCCAAGGGTTCGGCCAGGTGCTCACAACCGATGTCGGCGTAGAAAATATCGCCGACTTCCAACATGACGGCCTGCTCGATCCCGTCATTGCGATAACGCATGCGGACCCGGCCATCGAGCACCACAAACACCTCCTGCCCGTCATTGACGTGCCAGATATAGGGCTGGTCGGTCCAATGCAGGCGGGTGCTGATGCCGTTCATGCTGGCGATGTCCAGCGCCGCCCAGGGACGGCTGCCGGTGAAGTCTGCGCTGCGGATAATCGCCATGGGCGGGGTCCTTGATGGGGATGGTCGAGCACTCATGATTGCCCGTGATCCACACATTAATAAGTGGCCCGAAAGACAATCTTCGATAAGATCAGGCCAAATCGCTGCCCCGAGTACACAGACGATGACCACGATCCATGTCGCCGTAATCGCCTTCAACGACATCAGCCCTTTTCATTTATCCGTACCGACGCTGGTATTCGCCGAGCAGCACGAAGGCATCGAGATGCCACGCTTTTCCCTGAAGGTCTGCGGCTTCGAGCCTGGTCCACTGATTACCTCGGCGGGTTTCGATATCCAGGTTCATCATGGGCTTGAGGTGCTCAGCCAGGCCGACGTGATCATCATGCCGTCCTGGCGCGACACCGAGGAGCGGCCGCCCGAGCCGTTGCTGGAAGCACTGCGCCAGGCACACGGCGAAGGCACGCGGATCGTCGGCCTGTGCCTGGGAGCCTTTGTTCTTGCTGAAGCCGGCCTGCTGGACGGACGCAAGGCCACCACCCATTGGAATTGGGCCGCGACCTTCGCCCGCAAATACCCTCGGGTGCTGCTGGATGCCGACGTGCTATATGCCGAGTCCGAGCACTTGCTGACCTCGGCCGGCACTGCCGCCGGCCTGGATTGCTGCCTGTACCTGATGCAGCAACTGTGCGGGGCCGAAGTCACGCACAAGGTGGCCCGGCGGCTGGTGGTCGCGCCCCATCGTTCGGGTGGCCAGGCGCAGTTTATCGAGCGGCCCCTGCCCCTGGCCGGCGAGCAGGATCGCCTGGGGCAACTGCTGCAATGGCTCGGGCACAACTTCACCCGGAGTCACTCCCTGGATGAACTGGCGGATCGGGTAGCGATGAGTCGCCGCTCATTCACCCGGCACTTCAAGCAACTGACGGGGACCACTGTCGGCCAGTGGCTGCTGGGGCAACGTTTGAGTCATGCCCAGCGACTGCTGGAAAGCAGCGCCCAGGGTATTGAAGCCATTGCCCTGGAAGCGGGGTTCGGCACGGCCCTGTCGTTACGCCAGCATTTCCAGGCCTCGCTACGGATTTCCCCGTCGGCTTATCGGGCGCAGTTTGCCGGGCGCCAAACCTGAGAACCTGTTGCCACGCGGTCCTTGTGGGAGCAGAGCTTGCTCGCGAAGAGGCCCGTAAGAACGCTAAAAGCTTCGCGGGTAAGCTCCGCCCCCACAATGACCGTATTCATCCGCCTCTTGCTCCAAACGATAAAGATCCAGCTGAGCCTCCCTGCGCAACCACGCGGCATCCAGCACCGGCTCCTTACCCGGCACTGGCCGTTTGATTTCATCGCCACGCACCAACGCGCTGCGCAAAATCGCAAAACGCGCGCGGTTGATATGCCCACCGGAACCATAGACCCCCGCCCTGCCCAATTTCGCAGCGACGCCGGTTTCTCGCCCGAACCAACCGCCACCGACACCCAGGCGCACCATGATAAAGGCATGATCGCGGAGAATCGCCGCACAGGTCTGGATCAGTTCGATAAACCCCTGGGTCGCGATATCCATCGCCTCCAGCCCATGCAGTTGGGCAATCCGCTTGCCGATCCACACCCCCTGGGTCCTTAGCAGCAGCACATCGACGCAGTCATGGGCCAACTCGACCCGGCGCCGCGGATCAGGCTCTTGCAACAGCGCCTGCCTGAGGGTCTGCAAGGCGAAGGCCATGGGCACCGAACCCTGGGGCCGCATTCGCCGCGAGGGCAGCACATGGCAAAGCAATTGATGCAAGCCGAACAGACTCTCGGGTTGCAGGAACAAACGGGCCTGAGCGGACAACGGCTGCCAGGTCACCTCCTGCAACAGACCGAGCATTTGTGTCAGATCCGCCGACTGGAACCTCAGGGCAAGCTGGGTGGACGTCGGCAAGGGCGTCCGGATGCCTGAGCGTGTGGGAGTCGTCATTGAGCACCGTGATCCTTCCGGTAAAAGACCCCAGTCTGACCAGCCCCCTGCCGTCGATCTTGCAATAACCGATCAGCCGGCTGACCGGCTCAGGCCACCAGGTCCCGTGCCGGGCGACGCCACAGCAACATCAGCAAGGCCCCCAGGGAAAGCCCGATCAACATCACGCCATAGCCGTCGGTCGTGGCGATCAAGCCCAGGCTGTGACTCAGGTTGCCCGCCAACAACGCCGGCAGACAGAACGCCAGGTAGCTCAGCGCATAAAAAGCCGACATCAGCCCTGCCCGTTCATGGGGCAAGGCCAGCGGCACCACGCTGCGCAGCGCGCCGAGGAAACCCGAGCCGAAACCGCCCCCCGCGACCAAGGTGGCGAAGAGAAACAGCGGGAGACTGGCGCTGTGCACCGCCAGCAGAATCAGACTGACGCCAATGGCCAGCAGCACGGCCCCCAGGCGCAGGATTTTTTGCGCCGGGCGATCACGCAAGGTGAAGATCGTCAACGCGCCGCTGAGGGTCAGGATTGCCACCAGCACGCCACCGATCAGATTGGACGTCGAGCCGGTCGCGGCGCGTACCAGCGAAGGCGCGAGGGACAGGTAGAAACCGCCCATGGCCCAGACCGCGACGTCCACCGGCAAGGCGATCCACAGGGCCTTGCGCGCTTGCGGCGGTACATGCAGGGTCGGACGCAACGAGGCCAGCGCGCCCGGCTGCGCGCTGACCGTTTCCGGCAAGCGCCAGACAGTCGCCGCCTGCACCACCAGCAGGCCGAACAGAATCCAGTACACCAACTGCATGGGGTGTGGCGCGAACTCCACCAGCAAACCGGAACCGAGGCCCCCGCAGGCCATGCCCAGCAAAGGCGCGATACTGTTGATCAACGGCCCCTTGCGGTTGTCGTTGTCCAGCAGGGACGCACCCAGTACGCTGGTGGCCATGCCGGTGGCAAAACCTTGCAGCGCCCGCGCGGCGATCAGCAACACGACGCTGTCGGCCGTGATAAACAGCCACATCGCGCCGATATCCAACAGTAACGCGGTAAAGATCACCGGCCGGCGACCCAGATGGTCGGACAAGGAACCGACCGTCAACAAGGCCGCCAGCAGGCTCAGGGCATACACCCCGAAGATCAGCGTCAGGGTCGCCGCGGAAAACCGCAGGGTTTCCTGATACAGATGGTACAGGGGGGTCGGCGCGCTGGAGGCGGCCAGAAAAGTCAGCAAGGTGATCGACAGAAACACCAGGCTGGCACGGTTGGACACGGGCTTTTCGGCGCGATGGGACATAGGCACACTCCACAAAAGCTAAAATATTGCTTTTACGGAGTGTGCTACGGCTTTTCTCTTAAAGCAAATTCTTTGTGTTAAGGTTTTGGCATGGCGATCAAAGAAAGTGTACGTCCGGGCGGCCGCAGTGCCCGGGTGCAGGAATCGATTCATCAGGCGGTCCGCGCGCTTCTCGAAGAGCAGGACCGCGCGAGCCTGACCGTTCCGCAGATTGCGGCGCGGGCCGGGGTCACGCCTTCGACCATCTATCGGCGCTGGGGCGACCTGGCGGTGTTGTTGGCCGATGTGGCATTTGCGCGTATGCGCCCGGAGGTCGAACCGGCCAATACCGGCAGCCTGCGCGGCGACCTGCGGGCCTGGGCCGAGCAATACCTGGATGAAATCAGCTCGGAACCGGGCCGGCAGATGATGCGTGACGTGCAATGCAGCACCAGCACCGGTTATTGCACCACCATCCTCGGCGGGCAGTTGCAGATCATTCTCGATCGTTACCCGCAGGCAATGCTGCCCAGCGTCGAGCGCCTGCTGGACCTGATCGTCGCACCGACGGTGTTCCGAGTGTTGTTCGCGGACAAGCCGTTGAGTGTCGAAGCTCTGCACCAACAAATCGAGTTGGCACTCACCGCCCCTTAGCAACAGGGCTGCGACCTTGGTCGACACTGACGCCGCCCGGTCATCGTGCGAGACTGTAGCGCCAGGGCCGGACTGCCCTCGGAATGTCTTTTGCCGGGAGTTTCCATGTCGCTGTCCAGCGGGCTGATCGCCGCCGTCGCCCTGGCCTATATGGCCATCATGTTCGCCATCGCCTTTTATGGCGACCGCCGCAGCGCGCCCCTGCCGCCACGCGTGCGGGCCTGGGTGTACAGCCTGTCCCTGGCCGTCTATTGCACCAGCTGGACCTTCTTCGGCGCGGTCGGCCAGGCCGCCGACCAGCTCTGGGCGTTCCTGCCGATCTACCTGGGCCCCGTGCTGTTGCTGGTGTTCGCACCCTGGGTCCTGCAAAAGATGGTGCTGATCAGCAAACAGGAAAACATCACCTCCATCGCCGACTTCATCGCCGCTCGCTATGGCAAATCGCAATCCCTGGCGGTGGTCGTGGCGCTGATCTGCCTGGTCGGCGTACTGCCTTATATCGCCCTGCAACTGAAAGCCATCGTCCTCGGCGTCAACCTGCTGATCGGTGCCGGTGCCGACGCCATGGGCGTACGCGCCCAGGACACGGCGCTGGTGGTGTCGCTGATCCTGGCGCTGTTCACCATCGTCTTCGGTACCCGCAACCTCGACGCCACCGAACACCACCGCGGCATGGTACTGGCGATTGCCTTCGAATCCCTGGTCAAGCTGTTCGCCTTTCTCGCCGTCGGCGCCTTCGTCACCTACGGCCTCTATGACGGTTTCGACGATTTGTTCAGCCAGGCCAAAACCTCGGCGCTGCTGGCCGAATACTGGGAAGAAACGGTCAACTGGCCGTCCATGGTGGTGCAGACCGGCGTGGCGATGATGGCGATCATCTGCCTGCCCCGGCAGTTCCATGTCACAGTGGTGGAAAATATTGAACCCCAGGACCTGCGCCTGGCCAAATGGGTGTTCCCCGCCTACCTGATCCTCGCGGCACTGTTCGTGGTGCCGATTGCCCTGGCCGGGCGCATGATGTTGCCCACGGATGTCTTGCGTGATTCCTACGTTATCAGCCTACCGTTGGCCCAGGCCCATCCGTCGCTGGCCTTGCTGGCCTTTATCGGTGGTGCCTCGGCGGCCACCGGCATGGTGATTGTCGCCAGCGTCGCGTTGTCGACCATGGTCTCCAACGACATGTTGTTGCCCTGGCTACTACGCCGGCAGAACTCCGAACGGCCGTTCGAAGTGTTCCGCCACTGGATGCTCTCGGTGCGTCGGGTCAGCATTGTCGCCATTTTGCTGCTGGCCTATGTCAGCTACCGCCTGCTGGGCTCGACCGCGAGCCTGGCAACCATCGGCCAGATCGCCTTCGCCGCCGTGACCCAGCTGGCGCCGGCCATGCTCGGCGCGCTGTACTGGAAACAGGCCAACCGGCGCGGGGTGTTTGCCGGTATCGCCGGCGGCACCTTCCTCTGGTTCTATACCCTGATCCTGCCCATCGCCGCCCGCAGCCTGGGCTGGTCGCTGAGCAGTTTCCCCGGGTTGGCCTGGCTGCACGGCAACCCGCTTAACCTGCCGATCAGCCCGCTGACCCAAGGCGTGGTGCTGTCGCTGGCAGGCAACTTCACCCTCTTCGCCTGGGTCTCGGTGCTGTCGCGCACACGGGTCTCCGAGCACTGGCAGGCCGGGCGCTTTATCGGCCAGGAACTCAATGCCCGGCCCAGCGCCCGCTCGATGCTGGCGGTGCAGATCGAAGACCTGCTGACCCTCGCCGCACGCTTTGTCGGCGAAGAACGCGCACGCCAGAGTTTTATCCGTTTCGCCTATCGCCAGGGCAAGGGCTTCAACCCGAACCAGAACGCCGACAGCGACTGGATCGCCCACACCGAACGCCTGCTGGCCGGGGTACTCGGGGCCTCCTCGACCCGCGCGGTGGTGAAAGCCGCCATCGAAGGGCGGGAAATGCAACTTGAAGATGTCGTCCGGATCGCCGACGAAGCCTCCGAAGTGCTGCAGTTCAACCGCGCGTTGCTGCAAGGCGCCATCGAAAACATCACCCAGGGCATCAGCGTGGTCGACCAGTCCCTGAGGCTGGTGGCCTGGAACCGCCGTTACCTGGAACTGTTCAATTACCCGGACGGCCTGATCAGCGTCGGCCGGCCGATTGCCGATATCATCCGCTACAACGCCGAGCGCGGCCTGTGCGGTCCCGGCGAGGCCGAAGTGCATGTCGCACGGCGCCTGCACTGGATGCGCCAGGGCCGCGCGCATACCTCGGAGCGGCTGTTCCCCAACGGTCGGGTCATCGAGCTGATCGGCAACCCGATGCCCGGCGGCGGTTTTGTCATGAGCTTCACTGACATCACCGCGTTCCGCGAGGCCGAGCAAGCCCTGACCGAGGCCAACGAGGGCCTGGAACAGCGCGTCACCGAACGGACCCACGAACTGTCGCAACTGAACGTCGCCCTGACCGAAGCCAAGGGCACGGCGGAAGCAGCCAACCAGTCCAAGACCCGCTTCCTCGCGGCGGTCAGCCACGACCTGATGCAGCCGTTGAACGCCGCCCGCCTGTTCTCCGCCGCCCTCTCCCACCAGGACGACAGCCTGTCCCGGGAGGCCCGGCAACTGGTCCAGCACCTGGACAGCTCGCTGCGTTCGGCCGAGGACCTGATCAGCGACCTGCTGGATATCTCGCGCCTGGAGAACGGCAAGATCACGCCCAATCCACAACCCTTTGTCCTCAATGAGCTGTTCGACACCCTCGGCGCGGAATTCAAGGCCCTGGCCCAGGAGCAAGGCATGAACTTCCGGGTTCGCGGCAGTCGCTTGCCGGTGAACAGCGATATCAAACTGTTGCGGCGGATCCTGCAGAACTTCCTGACCAATGCCTTCCGCTACGCCAAGGGCCCGGTCCTGCTCGGCGTGCGGCGCCAGGGCGGCCTGTTGTCCCTGGAAGTCTGGGACCGCGGGCCGGGGATTCCCGAGGACAAGCGCCAGGTGATTTTCGAGGAGTTCAAACGTCTCGACAGCCACCAGACCCGGGCCGAAAAAGGCCTGGGGCTGGGTTTGGCGATTGCCGACGGACTCTGCCGGGTACTTGGCCATCGCCTGCAAGTGCGCTCCTGGCCGGGGCACGGCAGTGTATTCAGCGTCAGCGTGCCGATTGCCCGTCATCCGGCGAGCGAGGCCGGCCACAGTCCGCCCGTCAACGGCCAGGCACTGAGCGGTGCCCAGGTGTTATGCGTGGATAACGAGGACAGCATTCTGATCGGCATGCACAGCCTGCTGACCCGCTGGGGCTGCCGGGTCTCGACCGCGCGCAATCGCGAGGAGTGCGCCGCGCTGCTCGATGGCGGTCTGCGTCCGCAACTGGCGCTGGTGGACTATCACCTGGATAACGGCGAAACCGGAACCGGCCTGATGACCTGGATGCGCACGCGCCTGGCGGAGCCGCTGCCCGGTGTGGTGATCAGCGCCGACCTGCGCCCGGAAACCGTCGCACAGGTGCATGGGGCGGGGTTGGAGTATCTGGCCAAGCCGGTGAAACCGGCGGCGTTGCGGGCGTTGTTGAGTCGGCATCTGCCGCTTTGAACGCGGGCTGATTACTCAGGCAACTGCACCACGCCGTCCTCATCGGTCATCGCCCGTTCCAGCAGTTCCGCGGGCAGGTTCTTGCTCGCCCGCGCGCCCAGCAGCTTGAGCTGCTCGCTGCGGCTGACCAGGTTGCCACGCCCATCCGTCAGCTTGTTCCGCGCGGCGGCGTAGGCCTTGTCCAGTTGCTGGAGGCGATTGCCGACCTCGTCCAGGTCCTGGATAAACAACACGAACTTGTCGTACAGCCAACCGGCGCGCTCGGCGATTTCCCGGGCGTTCTGGCTCTGGCGTTCCTGCTTCCAGAGGCTGTCGATCACCCGCAAGGTGGCGAGCAAGGTGGTCGGGCTGACAATCACGATATTGCGGTCGAAGGCTTCCTGGAACAGATTCGGCTCGGCCTGCAAGGCCGCCGAAAACGCCGCTTCGATGGGTACGAAGAGCAAGACGAAATCCAGGCTGTGCAAACCTTCCAGACGCTTGTAATCCTTGCCGGCCAACCCCTTCACATGATTACGCAACGACAGCACATGCTGCTTGAGCGCCGTCTGGCCGATCGCCTCGTCATCGGCGCCGACATATTGCTGGTAGGCGGTCAGGCTGACCTTGGAGTCCACCACCACCTGCTTGTCACCCGGCAACAGGATCAGCACGTCCGGCTGGAAACGCTCGCCGTCCGGTCCTTTCAGGCTGACCTGGGTCTGGTACTCGCGGCCTTTTTCCAACCCGGCATGCTCAAGCACCCGTTCGAGAATCAATTCGCCCCAGTTGCCCTGGGTCTTCTGGCCCTTGAGCGCCCGGGTCAGGTTGGTCGCCTCATCGCTCAGGCGCAGGTTCAGCTGTTGCAGGCGCTCCAGCTCCTTGCCCAGGGAGAAGCGTTCGCGGGCTTCCTGTTGATAACTCTCTTCCACACGTTTTTCGAAGGACTGGATACGTTCCTTCAAGGGGTCGAGCAATTGTCCGAGGCGCTGCTGGCTGTTTTCGGCAAAACGCGCCTCGCGCTCGTCGAAGATCTTCGCGGCCATTTCGGCAAACTGCGCACGCAGCTCATCCCGCGAGCCCTGCAGGTCGTCCAGGCGCTGCTGATGGCTGTCCTGCTGTTCCCGCAGCTCGGCACTCAACGACGCCGCCTGGGCATCCAGGCGGCGCAGCTCGGCCTCTTTCTGGGCACGCTCGAGGTTCCAGGCATGGGCGGCGTCGCGACCATTGTCACGCTCGATCTGCAGCAGTTCGACTTCCCGGCGCAACGCCGCCAGTTCCGCTTGCTTGACGGTATTGGCCTGGCTCAGGTCGCTGACCTCGTCGCGGCTGGCATCCAGTTGTGCACCGAGCCCATCCGCCGCCAGCCGGGCACTGCTCAGACGCTCGTCAAACAGCACCAGCTCGGCCTGGGCAGCACTCGCCCGGCGCTGCAACTGCCAGGCCAGGGCCAGCAACGGCAACGCCGCGCCCGCCAAACCGAGCAAGAGACTGGTCAGATCCAACGCCATAAGAACTCCCAAGGTGCCAACCAATTGTAAAGAATCAAGGGTAACGAAGGTGATCGGCCCTGGACAGTTCGCGCCAGGTAGAAATCCTATCGGGCCGGGACAAGGGCAAGGAAGCCAAGCGAAATTTCATGTAGCACCGCACGCCAGATCGCGGGGCGCGCCACTCTACGCTGTTTTTCGTACGGGTAAAGCCGAAAAAACTCGACATGCCCGTCCTAGAGCAAGCGCTTGGGACAATCCACAGAAGCTGTGGATAACTCAGTGGACAACCCCTCTCCAACCCTCGCAAAGCCGCATGGAATGGGGCTCGCAGTCAAACTGTCGATTTTTTCACCAATAAAAAAAGACGATATTTTTCATTGACTTGTATTGGCGATACAGGCATTCGAGGGACAGATTGCGCAGATGACAGTCCGGTGACAAGCCGTGGGCCGATTGTGCACAAGTAGTGCGATAAGGGTTATATCGACGCACCTTTTTTGCACAGGCGCCGCCATTCGCTCTTTAGCGCTACTCCTGGAGCCAGCATATCGCCCCCTTTCGGGCAGCGTCCCGCCAGCGAAATTCCGCCTCGGTACCACGGGAGCGCCTTGAACAAGTTTTTTGCCAACACGCTTCCCTTATCCGTTTTAATGCGATAGTATCCGCCCCGTTAGTACCAAGCTGAAAGTCAATTCTGGTCGAACATTCCCCTCATAAGCACTCTCCAAAATGGATCAGTCGCTCGAAAAAGGGATCGACCCCTCGATGGTTTCCAGGTAAATCCTCTCCAGTACAGCCTTATGAAAGGCGGCTGCCGAAAACGATTACTCTGACCGAACCAACCTGCAAGATTGATCAGGATCTTCACCCCGGGCCCAGAACCTTTGCCCTTGTTGTGATTGCCTGCCCTCCTAAGTACCTACCTGCCAGCCCCAGCGCCACTTGATTTCATGCGCTCAACTGGCGGCTTTGTTCCAGTCAGGTTCTTCGTCCGATCCATAATGGTTCGACGCTACTGGAACGTTTTAACGTTGCACGGATCAGATTCCGTGTCATTTGCAGGAACACCTAATAATTATGTCGACTCAAATCCATACCCAGGACGCTATTCGCACCCTGACCAACGCCTTCGCACCGATGAACTGCCTGATCATGGCCGCTCGCAAAGGCTGCTTCAGCTTCACGCTGGTCAACGAACACGGTATCGCTCGTCACAGCGAACGTCTGTATCCGGACCAGTACTCCAGCGCCGAACCGCTGCAGGCGGTCATCGACCGCACGCGCCAGGCCCTGGTTGCCTGAGGCCCGTATAGCCCTGCTTAGAAACAAGCTGTAACCCAAAAGCCTGGCCTTTGTTGCCGGGCTTTTTATTGCCTGAAGTTTCGCGATTTTGACTGTATGGCTAAGCACGAATAAATATATAAGCCACGCGCTCATAGTTTAAATATTTTAAAAACAGTCCTTTACAGCAGAAATATGACACTACACTTCAACTCAAGCGGCCCGGGCCGCTTCCGGCGGGCCTGAACGCCTCCACCGCTACCAGGGGCCAGGCCACGCCGACCAATAAAAAACGCCGATCACACGGCCGGAGTATCGAGGGTGTCATGGGTATCGCCGCCAGGGAACTGCGCCTTTATGTGATTCGCCCGACCCTGCTGTACCTGGGTCGCCACAGCCCGAGCGCCGAAGCACTGCTGCTGGGCATCGCCGCCAGCCAGTCGGACCTGGGCTCGGCCCTGCACGACCGCCGCGGCCACGGCCTGTACTGCATCGACGAAAGCCGCCATGCCGCGTTATGGGATCGCTACCTGGCCCCGGACCCGGAATTGGCCAGCCTGGTGCGCGGCCTGGCCAGCCAGCACGCTTTTTTTAGCAGCCCGAATCTCGAACTGGCGGTGAATCTTCGTTATTCCACGGCCATCGCCTGGCTGCTGGTGGAGGAACACCACCCCAAGCTGCCCGCCATCGACGATCTGCTCGGTATGGCGCGGATCTGGCGACAGACTTTCCAGCCACAAGGACGTTTACGGGATTTCACTCGCGCCTGGCAAAGTTGTGACCCGTCGGTCACTCCGATCGCCTGCTAGAGCCAAAACCCAGTTTCCGGGAAAACCGATCGATTTTGGTCGGATTGTCCTACAAAACCGCTCTATCTCCAGCAATTCACCCTATAGCGCCGGGGCGAAAATGTTGCTACTTTTCGCCTCGGTGATCACCACGGAGTTCTAATAATGAAAAAAGTAATGCTCAAGACCACTCTCAGCCTTTCTGTTGCTCTGGCATCCACCCAGCTTTTCGCGAGCGGCTTTGCCCTCAACGAACAGAGCATCAGCGGGATGGGGACCGGTTATGCGGGTCGATCTTCTTCTGCCGAAGATGCAAGTACCGTTTACGGCAACCCTGCCGGTATGTCCCTGCTCGGTCGCGATCAAGTGACCGCGGGTGTAGCAACCATCGATGCCAAGACCGATATCAGGAACGCCAGCGGCGGTCGCCGAGGCGGCACCAACGACGGCGATATGGTCCCGTTCACGTCCGTACCCAATGGCTTCATCGTCAAACAACTGGGTAATGGCTGGGCAGTGGGTCTGGGGGCCTACGCACCTTTCGGCCTGATAACCGATTATGAAAGCGGCTTTGCTGGCGCCAACTACGGCCAGAAGAGCGAAGTCAAGGTTGTCACTCTGCAACCGACTGTCAGCTATGCCATCAACGATATGGTGTCTATCGGTGGCGGTCCGACCTTCAACCGTCTCAGCGGCGAACTGAGCTCCACGCTGGCTCTTGGTAACGGCTTTGTCGACGTCAAGGGTGATGACACCGCAGTGGGCTACAACGTCGGTGTGATTGTCCAACCGACCAACACCACCCGCCTGGGCCTGACCTACCATTCCAAGGTCAGTTACTCGCTGGATGGCCACACCAGCGTCACCGGCCTCACCGGCTTCGGTATTCCCGATGCGCGCTACAAAGGCTCCCTGGATATCACCACGCCAGAGAACGTAGACTTCTCGATCACCCAGAAACTGGATGATCAGTGGACTGTCTACGGCGGTGCTACCTGGACCCGTTGGAGCCGTCTGCAAAACATCACCATTAACAACCAGGGTGTGACCGGACCGCTCGCCCCGCAGCTCACTAGCATCACCGAGCAACAAAACTGGCACGACACCTGGGCTTCGGCCATCGGTGTTTCCTATCGCGTCAACAAGGAATGGGTACTGCGCAGCGGCTTGTCGGTTGACCAGGCGCCCACCAACAACACCGATCGCTCCGTGCGTATCCCTACGGGTGATCGCCGCGCCATCAGCTTCGGTGCCGGCTGGAGCCCAACCGACGATCTGACCATCGACCTCGCCGTCTCCTACCTCAAGGAAGAAGACGTCAACGTCAACCTCAACGTCCCGGGTAAAGGCGCCTACAGCTCCACGTACGAAAACAGCGCATGGGGCTATGGCATGGGCGCCACGTACAAGTTCTGATTCACGACGAGCCTGAATCGCTCGCTAGCTGGATAGAAAAAACCCGCATCGTCTGATGCGGGTTTTTTATTACCTGATATTTATCAGGGCTTCGAGGCGATGGCCTTCTCCACCGCCTCGATCAGCTCGGGATTGTCGGGTTTGGTCAGGCTGGAGAAATGCGCGATCACCTTGCCCTGGCGGTCCACCACATACTTGTAGAAATTCCACTTCGGTGCCACGCTCTGCTGCGCCAGCACCTTGAACAGGTGCACGGCATCCGGCCCTCTGACCGTTTGCGGTTCGGTCATGGTGAAGGTGACGCCATAGTTCACATAGCAGACCTTGGCCGTCTCGGCGCCATCGTCGGACTCCTGCTTGAAGTCATCCGACGGCACGCCGATCAGCTCCAGGCCCTGGCCCTTGTAATGCTGATAGAGCGCCTCAAGGCCTTTGAACTGTGGGGCAAAGCCACAGAAGCTGGCGGTATTGACGATCAGCAGCGGCTTGCCGGCAAAACGCTGGCAAAGATCGATGGACTCCTTGGCCCGTAACTTCGGCAATTGTCCCTGCAAGAGTTCCGGACAACCGGCAGCCAGGGCCGCCCCGGAAAAGGCCATCAAAACGGCAGGAACCGCCAGCCAGCGCATCGCCATATCCTGAATCCTGGAAAAGAGATCGAGCCGTCAACTTACGCGCCGGCTCCCCTTCCTAGCAAGCCGCTCTTAACAAGCGCCCATGCCCAACTGCATCAACGCCAGGCCGCCCTGGTGCCAGCCCCACCAGGCCAGCGCCAGCAGCAAGGCGATCAGCGCCAGGGCCAGCAGTCGCGACCAGAAGGCACTCATGCCAGGCCCGCCTGCGCCTGTAACCGCGCCACGGGCCGCTCACGCACCGGCCAGTTCAAGGCCGCAGCGAGCAGGCTCAGAAGGATCGAGACCTGCCAGATCAAGTCGTAGCTGCCGGTGTGGTCATACACCACCCCACCCAGCCAACCGCCGAGGAAGGCCCCCAACTGGTGGAAGAGAAACACGATGCCACCGAGCATGGAGAGATTGCGCACGCCGAACAGCGTCGCCACGGTGCCATTGGTCAGGGGCACCGTCGACAACCAGAGAAAGCCCATGGCCATGCCGAACAGATAGGCACTGAACTGCGTCACCGGCACCCAGAGAAACACCACGATCACCACCGCCCGCGCCAGGTACAAAGCAGTCAGCAGGCGTGGCTTGGACATCCGTCCACCGAGCCAGCCGGCGGTGTAGGTACCGAAGATATTGAACAGACCGATCAGCGCCAGCACCGTGGTCCCGACCGTGGCCGGCAGGTGCTGGTCGACCAGGTAGGCCGGCAGGTGCACACCGATAAATACCACCTGGAAACCACAGACAAAAAAGCCGAACGCCAGCAACCAGAAGCCGGAATGGGAACAGGCCTCGCGCAGTGCCTCGGACAGGGTCTGCTCACCCTCAAGCTTGGGCAGCGGCTTGTCCTTGAGCATGCTCACCAGCGGCACGATCAGCGCCACCAGCACGCCCAGCACCAGCAACGCCGTCGACCAGCCGAGCCAGCCGATCAACCCCAGGGTCCCCGGCAGCATGGCGAACTGGCCGAAGGATCCGGCGGCACTGGCAATACCCATGGCCATGCTGCGCTTCTGCGGCGGTACGGCACGTCCGACCACACCGAGGATCACCGAGAACGAGGTTCCCGACAGGCCGATACCAATCAGCAGGCCCGCACTCAGGGACAGGGTCAGGGCGGAATCGGACAGGCCCATGCACACCAGCCCGACGGCGTACAACACGCCACCGATCAACACCACTTTCGCCGCGCCGAAGCGGTCGGCCAGGGCGCCGGTAAAGGGTTGGGACAGGCCCCATATCAGGTTCTGCAAGGCGATGGCAAAGGCGAATACTTCGCGGCCCCAGCCGAACTGCGCGCTCATGGGGGGCAGGAACAGCCCGAAACCGTGCCTTATCCCGAGGGACAGCGCGAGGATCAGCGCACTCCCGAGCAAAATCCAGCCACTGGCACGCCACATCGAGGTCATTATTGTTCTTCCTTAGCGGGTATATACCCGTTTTATGTCGATAAAACGGCGATTACTCGCCGCTTGCCAACTCTTCCAACAAGGCTACCAGAGCCGCGCGCTTTTCATCACCCAGGCGGTTCGCCAGACGCTGCTGCGCCGCTTCCCAGGCGGGCCCGGCGGCCACCAGCCGTTCGGCCCCGGCGTCGGTGAGCCGGACCAGGCGGTTACGCTGGTCGGCGCCTTCGGTCAGGGCCACCAGGCCGTCACACTCCAGCACCCGCAGGTTGCGCCCGAGAGTACTGCGATCCAGGCCCATGGCTTCGGCCAGGCTGGAAATGCTCGGCTGGTCGAGGCGCTTGAGATTGCACAGCAGAGAATACTGGGCAACGTTGATCCCGAAGCCGTCGAGAGCGCCGTCGTAATGTCTGCTGACGCCACGAGCGGCGCGACGCAGGCAGATGCATAAGCAATCGGTTGATAACATGGCGTGTGTATATACCTGTGACACAGTGAAAACAAGTTTTGCGCAACGCCTTCAGAACAGCGCCAACCCCACCAGCACCAGCACTTCCAGCAACTCCAGCAACGCCCCCGCCGTGTCGCCGGTGGTGCCGCCCAGACGTCGCATCATCAGTTGCCGCAACCAGCAGAAACCCAACACCGCCAGCAACACCGCCCCAGCGCCCTTGAACCCGGCCAGCAACCCACAGAACAACGCACTCGCCAGCAACACGTACCAGCCGGCCCGGCGCGGCAGATGATCGGCCAATGCCTGCCCCAATCCACCGGCACGCACATAAGGCGTGGTCAGGAACAACCCAAGCAAGGCACTACGACCGATCAGCGGCGCCAGCAGCAACGCCACTGTCTGCTGTTGCTCGATCAACGCCAGCAAGGCACAGAACTTCAACAGCAGCACCAACACCAGCGTGACCACGGCAATCGGCCCACTGCGCGGGTCCTTCATGATCAACAAGGTCCGCTCACGATCGCCGAAACCACCCAGCCAGGCATCCGCGCTATCAGCCAGGCCGTCCAGGTGCAGGCCGCCGCTGAGCAGCACCCAGGCCGTCAGCAACAAAGCGCCATGGAGCAACAGCGGTGCCCCCGCCAACGTCCAATCGAGTGCATAAAGCACGCCGCCGAACAGCAACCCCACCAGCGGGTAGCACAACAACGACCGCCCCATCTCCCGAGGTTCCGGCATGCCCGGCAGACGAATCGGCAGGCTGCTGAGAAACTGCAAGGCGATCCAGAACGGCAAGCGGCTCACGGCGTCTCCCCCATCCCACCGTCAGCCGCCACCTGCAGCGTGAACAAGGCGCCATGGGCCACCTCGATCTGCAATAGCTGCTCGCGCGGCAAGCCACGGGCACGAGCCAGCAGAACCTTCATCACCCCACCATGACTGATCAACAGCAGGCGCTGGCCAGCATAGCGCTGCTGCAAGCGCGACACCGCCGCCAGTACCCGCTCGGCGAACAGCTCAACCGGCTCGCCATCCGGTGGTGTGAAGCCGTAAGGATCGGACCAGAACCGCCCCAGATCGTCGGCGTCCGTCTCCATCAACGCCGCCGCGCTCCGCCCTTCCCAGGCACCGAAATGCAATTCGCGCAGGTCACCCTCGATCTCGACCGGAAGCCCCAGGCGCGCGCCCAGCTCTTCGGCAAACCGCGCGCAACGCTGCAAGGGCGAACTGATCAGGCGATCCCAAGGCCCTTGCTGCGCCACACCGGCACGCATCTGCTCCCAGCCCTTGTGTGTCAAGGCATCGTCCAGGCTGCCGCGCAAGCCGCCACCCAGTTCGGTTTCGCCGTGACGCAACAGGTCCAGGCGCACACTCATGCCGGGCGATCCGCCACGGCCGCCTCGGCAAAGGTCGCCATCTGCCCGTGCAGGTCGCAGGCCAGGCGCACCAATGGCACCGCCAACGCCGCGCCGCTGCCTTCGCCCAGGCGCAGGCCCAGATCGAGCAACGGTTCGGCCAGCAGGCTCTCCAGCACATGCCGATGCCCGCGCTCGGCGCCACGGTGGGCGAAGATCAGCCACTGCCGACACTCGGGATTCAAGCGCACCGCGACCATCGCCGCAACAGTGCAGATAAAGCCGTCGACCAGCGCCGCCACGCCCTCCTGGGCACAAGCCACATAGGCCCCGGCCAGCGCCGCGATCTCGAAACCGCCCAGGCGGAACAAGGCCTGCAACCCATCGTCGGTGTGTTCGGCATGCAGCGCCAGCGCCCGCTCGATCACCTGCGCCTTGTGGCTGACGCCGGCCGGGTCGAGCCCGGTGCCGGGGCCGGCCAACAACGCCGCCGGGCATTTCAGCAACGCACAGGCCACCGCGCTGGCCGAAGCCGTGTTGCCGATGCCCATTTCGCCGCCGATAAACAACTCGCTGCCCGCTGCTACCGCGCGCCGTACGCTGTCACGCCCGGCTTCCAGCGCCAGGCGGCCCTGGGCATCGGTCATGGCCGGGCCTTGGGCGAAGTTCGCAGTCCCGGCGCCGATCTGCAGATGACGCACACCTGGCAGGTTGAGCATCGGCGTGACCGTGCCGAGGTCGTTGATATCCAACTGCGCGCCCAGTTGCCGCGCCAGCACACTGATGGCCGCACCGCCGCCGACGAAGTTGGCGAGCATCTGCCCGGTCACTTCCTGCGGATAAGCCGATACGCCTTCAGCCACCACGCCATGGTCACCGGCAAAAATCGCGATCCACAGCGTATCGACCCGCGGCTTGAGCCGGCCCTGCAGACCCGCCAGTTGCACCGCGACCTGCTCCAACTGGCCCAGGGAGCCGGTGGGTTTGGTCAGTTGCTGCTGACGCTCGAATGCCGCATCTTGCGCCTGCAGATCAATCGCCTTGCACGGGTTCAGCCACCACGATTCACTCATAACACAGTTCCTTTCAAAGTCAGGGGCAAACCGGCGACTGTCAGCACCACACGCTGACAACGCTCGGCCAGAGTTTGATGCAGCCAACCGGCTTCATCGACATAACGGCGAGTCAATTCGCCCAACGGGACGATACCCAGACCGGTTTCGTTGCTGACAAAAATAATCTCTCCCGGCAATTGCGCCAGGTTCGACAACAGGGCTTCGCGCTCGACCTTCAAACGCTCGGCGTCCTCCAGCATTAAAAGATTGGTCAACCACAGGGTCAGGCAATCCACCAACAGGCAGGTGTCGGCCGCTGCGTTTTCACCCAGGACCCGGGCCAGCTCCAGCGGCTCTTCGATCAACTGCCAATGGGCCGGACGACGCTGGCGATGCAGGGCGACCCGCTCGTTCAACTCGCCGTCCAGAGGCTGGCTGGTGGCGATATAGGTCACCGACAGCGCGCTTTCAGCCGCCAGGCGTTCGGCCAGGCGACTCTTGCCGGAACGGGCACCACCGAGAATCAGTTGCAGCATGTCAGGACGCCCTTATTCAAGACCGCAGAGCTGACGCAAGCGGTCGGTATCCAGATGTTTTTCCACCAGGTCGGCCAGGCGTTCGATGTCGCGTTCGCGCAGGGCGTGATAATCCACCTCCTGCACCTGCGCCAGGCCGGCCCAGCGCAGCAGGGCACTGCACGCCCGGGGCGACTCGAACAAACCGTGCAGGTAAGTCCCGAGCACCTGCCCGTCGGCGCTTTGGGCACCGTCGCAACGACCATCGTCCAGGTGCACGGCCGGCTGCTCCAGCGCCGCACCGACGGTGACCCCGGCATGGATCTCATAACCGCTGACTTCAGCCTCTTCCAACGCCAGACGGCCGTGCACATTGCGCAGTTGTTTTTCCTGCTCGAGCTCGGTGCTCAGGGCCAGCAGGCCGAACCCGGCACTGGAGCCAGGCGCCCCTTCCAACCCGAGGGGATCATGCACCTGCTCACCGAGCATCTGCAGGCCACCGCAGATGCCCAGCACCTTGCCGCCATAACGCAGGTGACGGTTGATCGCCGTGTCCCAGCCCTGCTGGCGCAGATAGGCCAGATCGCTGCGCACGCTCTTGGAGCCGGGCAGGATGATCAGGTCCGAGGCCGCAATGGCCTGGCCGGGACCGATAAATTGCAGGTCGACCTGGGGATGCAGGCGCAACGGATCGAAATCGGTATGGTTGCTGATGCGTGGCAGCACCGGCACCACCACCTTCAGTACCTGGTCGGCCTTGTCGGCCTGACGCTGGTCGAGGCCGTCCTCGGCTTCCAGGTGCAAGTCCAGCACATAGGGCAGCACGCCGATCACCGGCTTGCCGGTACGCTGTTCCAGCCAATCCAGCCCGGGCTGCAACAGCGCGAGATCGCCGCGAAAACGGTTGATGATAAAGCCCTTGACCCGCGCCTGCTCGCTGGGCGACAGCAGTTCGAGGGTGCCCACCAGATGGGCGAACACCCCGCCGCGATTGATATCGGCAATCAGCAACACCGGGCAATCCACCGCCTCGGCGAACCCCATGTTGGCGATATCCCCGGCACGCAGATTGATCTCCGCCGGCGAGCCCGCGCCTTCGACCATCACCACCGGATAGGTGGCGCTCAGACGCTGGTGCGAGGCCAGCACCGCCTGCATGGCGATGGCTTTGTAATCGTGATAGGCCACGGCGTTCATGCTGGTCACGGCGCGGCCATGGATAATCACCTGGGCGCCGGTATCGCTGTTGGGTTTGAGCAACACCGGGTTCATATCGGTGTGGGGCACAAGGCCCGCCGCCTGGGCCTGGACCGCCTGGGCCCGGCCGATCTCGCCGCCGTCGGCGGTCACCGCGCTGTTGAGCGCCATGTTCTGCGGCTTGAATGGCACCACGCGTACGCCCTGGCGAGTCAGCCAACGGCACAGCGCAGTCACCAGGGTACTTTTGCCGGCATCGGAGGTGGTGCCTTGCACCATCAGGGTGGTCATGCCGGCTCCCCGGCAAAGGCCAGCAGCGCCTGCTCCAGGCGCAACCAGTGCGCTTCATCCGCGGGCAGGCCGAAACGCAGGCTGCTGTTCTGGGTGAACAGGCGCAGCAGAATGCCCCGCCGTGCCATGAACTCATACAGCGCCTCGGCCCGCGCCGTCACCAACCACTGGAACAGCGCGCAACCGCCCTGGGGGGCCAGGCCGAAACGCGTCAACAATGCCACCAGGCGATGACTGGCCTGTTCGCTGCGCACACGCTGGCGCTCATGGCCGGCGGTATCGGCGAGGCACACCTGCCCCAGCACCCGGGTCGGCCCGCTGACCGCCCAGGGCCCGACCTGTTCGGCGAGCAACCTGAGCAGTTGGCCTTCGGCGAGGACAAAGCCCAGGCGCACACCGGCCAGACCGAAAAACTTGCCGAACGAGCGCAGGACAATCAACCCGCCCCTATGACTGTGGGCCGCCAGGCTGCGCTGCGGGGTGTTGTCCATAAAGGCTTCGTCCACCACCAGCCAGCCACCGCGCTGGGCCAGGCGCGCATGCCATTCCAGCAACCGCTCCGGGGCCAGGCTCAGGCCGGTGGGATTGTTCGGATTGACCACCACCAGCACATTGAGGCTGTCGAGAAAAAAATCGACTTCGTGTTCCAGCACTTCGCGCACGATGTAGCCGTTGCGTCGCCAGGCTTCGGCGTGCTCGGCGTAACAAGGCGACAGCACACCGACCTTGCCCGCACGACGCAGGCGCGGCAGCAACTGGATCGCCGCCTGGGAGCCGGGCACCGGCAACACCTGGGGCGCGCCGTAGTAGGTGCAGGCGGCCTGTTCCAGGCCGTCATCGGTTTCCGGCAGGCGCGCCCAGGCACGCTCGGGGATCGGTGGGATCGGCCAGGGCCAGGGCGCCAGGCCACTGGACAGGTCCAGCCAATCGGACTCGGCAATGCCGTAGTGTTCCACCGCCTTGCGCAGGCGTCCGCCGTGCTCAAGCATAGATCTCAGCTCCCAGACAGAGAATCAGCAACCACAACCACACACCCCGTTGCACCAACTGCCAGCCGCGGTCGATGGAGTCGGCGGTGGCCGGCTCCCCTTCGCCCAACTGCGGACGCTGGTGCAATTCACCGTGATAAATCGCCGCCCCGCCCAACTCGACCCCCAGCGCGCCGGCGCCCGCCGCCATCACCGGCCCGGCATTCGGGCTGTCCCAGGTCGGTCCCTGGCGGCGCCAGCATTGCAGCGCCAGTCCGGTTTTACCAAGCAAGGCGTAGGTCAGAGCCACCAAGCGTGCAGGAATATAGTTCAAGACATCGTCGATCCGCGCCGCCGCCCAGCCAAAACGCTCGAAGCGCTCGTTGCGGTAGCCCCACATGGCATCGAGGGTATTGCTCAGGCGATAGAGCACCACGCCAGGCGCACCGGCCACGACAAACCAGAACAACGCGGCGAACACCGCATCGCTGCCGTTTTCCAGGACCGATTCGGTGGCCGCGCGGGCCACTTCAGTGTGATCGAGTTCCGTAGTCTGGCGGCTGACCAGATAACTCACCCGCTGGCGGGCGCGATCCAGGTCGTCGCTGCGCAACGCCTGGGCCACGGGGATCACATGCTCGCCGAGGCTGCGCAGACCGAGGGCGCAATAGAGCGCGAGGATTTCGACGAGCCAGCCGATATAAGGCGCCCACGACAAGGCCGTGGCCAAGAGGGTCAGCGGCAGCACCGCGAGCACCCAGGCGGTGACCCCGTGACTGCGCCAGCCACGTCCGCCGGAGTTGAAACGTTGTTCGATACGGTCCGCCAGACGGCCGAACGCCACCAGCGGATGCCAGCGTTTGGGTTCGCCCAGCAGCGCATCCAGCGCAACCCCGGCGACACTCAACAACGCCACACTCATTGACTCACTCCCCAATAATTCTCATACAACAATTCACTCAAGGGACGCGGCTGCGCCCAACCTTCCAATACCAGCATCGGTGCCGGATAAAATGCCTGGACCGGGCCCAGGCACAGCACCGCCAGCGGCTTGGCCCCCGCCGGCAGACCGAGCAGTTGCGCCAAGGCCAACGGCTCGAACAGCGAGACCCAGCCCATGCCCAGGCCTTCGGCGCGGGACGCCAGCCAGAGATTCTGGATGGCACAGGACAAGGACGCCATGTCCATTTCCGGCAAGGTCCGCCGACCGAAGATATGGCGCTCGCGATCGTCCATCAGCGCGGCGACCAGCACCTCGGCACAGTCGTTGATGCCCTCGACCTTCAACTTCATGAATTCATCGGAACGCTCACCGAGGGCCTCGGCGGTGCGGATCCGTTCTTCTTCCACCAACTGCTGGATCTGGCCGCGCAATGCGCGGTCGGTAATACGAATAAAGCGCCAGGGCTGCATCAGCCCGACACTGGGCGCCTGATGCGCCGCTTCCAGCAGGCGCGAGAGCAATTCGGGCGCCACGCTGCCACCGGTAAAGTGGCGCATATCGCGGCGTTCACCGATGACACGGTAGACCGCCGCGCGTTCTTCAGGGTTAAAAGCGTTGTCGGTCATGGCCTCCGCGCGGGTAAGTCCGCGCGCTCCGAGAGTGCGCCGGCCTTGGCAGAGTGGGTATCCGGTGCCAACAGCGCGGCAATCGCCCGCGGGTTGGACGGAAAATAAAAATGCACATAAGAGGCGGTCATCCGCCCCTGGCGATACACCGCCTCGGCGCCGCGCCCGCCATTGGGGCTCAGGCCCCGGGCAATCGGCTCGAGCACCGTGGTGGTCAACGAATGATGATAGGTGTGACCGCGCAACAGCCCTTCCGGCAACTCCACCGCCTGCAAGGCCAGGGCCGCGAGACGCTTCTGCATCGTCGCCTCACCTGCTAGCAATCCGAGCAGTTCGGCGCGTTGTCCTTCGACATCGGTCAGCGCATCGAGCAGATAGAGCATCCCGCCACACTCGGCGAGCAAGGGCTTTCCGGCCTGGTGGTGGGCACGGATCGCCGCCAGCATCGGGGCATTCTGCGCCAGGGCCAGGTGATGCAGCTCCGGATAACCACCGGGCAGGTAAAGGCTGTCCGCCTCGGGCAAGACCTGATCGTGGATCGGCGAGAAAAACCGCAACTCGGCGCCCATGGCCCGCAGCAGGTCCAGGTTGGCGCCATAGATGAAGGCAAAGGCCTCGTCGTGGGCGACGGCGATGCGCACACCGGCCAGCAGCGGCTCGGCGGCTAGCGGATCGGGCGCCTCGAAGGCCACCGGCGGCGGCAATGCGACCTCGCAACTGCCAGCCAGGGCCTCGGCGGCCGCGTCCAGGCGCCTGTCCAGGTCATTCAATTCACTGGCCTGCACCAGGCCGAGATGGCGGCTCGGCAGCTCGATCCCGGTTTCCCGGGAGAGCGCGCCGTACCAGCGCAGGCCTTCGGTCAGGCTGCCTTCGAGCAACTGCGCGTGACGCAGGGTGCCGACGCGATTGGCCAGCACCCCGGCGAACGGCAGGTCCGGCTGGTAACGCGCCAGCCCCAGGGCCAGGGCGCCGAAGGTCTGGGCCATGGCCGTACCGTCGATGACTCCGAGCACCGGCACACCGAAATGTCGGGCCAGATCGGCGCTCGACGGCGTGCCGTCGAACAGCCCCATGACACCCTCGATCAGGATCAGGTCGGCCTCGCCCGCCGCTTCCCAGAGCAGCCGGCGGCTTTCCTCGGCGCCGACCATCCACAAATCCAGCTGATAGACCGGCGCACCGCTGGCGCGCTCATGAATCATCGGGTCGAGAAAATCCGGGCCGCACTTGAACACCCGGACCTTGCGCCCCTGATTGCGGTGCAGGCGCGCCAGGGCCGCCGTCACCGTGGTCTTGCCCTGGCCGGAAGCCGGCGCGGCGATCAGCACCGCCGGGCAATGACGCGTTTGCCTCATAGTTCGATGCCCTTCTGGGCCTTGATCCCGGCCTGGAACGCATGCTTGAGCAGGCCCATTTCGGTCACGGTGTCGGCCAGCTCGATCATTTCCGGCTTGGCGCCGCGGCCGGTGACCAGCACGTGCTGCATCGGCGGACGGGCTTGCAGGTCGGTCAACACCTGGTCGAGGTCCAGATAACCGTGCTTGAGGGCGATATTCAGCTCATCGAGCACCACCAGGCCGATGCTCGGATCACGGAGCATTTCCTGGGAGACTGTCCAGGCGGCTTCGGCGGCGGCGATATCGCGCTGGCGATCCTGGGTCTCCCAGGTAAAGCCCTCGCCCATCACATGGAAGCGCACCTGCTCGGGGAAGCGCCGGAAGAACAGCTCTTCGCCGGTGCTGTTGCGTCCCTTGATAAATTGCACCACGCCGCACTGCATGCCATGGCCCATGGCCCGGGCGAGCATGCCGAAGGCCGAGCTGCTCTTGCCCTTGCCGTTGCCGGTCAGTACCAGCAGCAGGCCGCATTCGTTCGGGGCACTGGCGATACGCTCGTCGATAACGGCCTTTTTGCGCAGCATGCGCGCCAGGTGACGTTCGTCGCGATCGGGGGATTCGTTCATGGCAGCTCTCCGTTGGGGCTGGATAAGGCAAACGGGGGGCAGGAAAAAACGCGGCCGGGGCCGTCCAGCATCGCCCGCCGTGACGCTGTGGGATGGATCAGGCCGGTCTCCGGGCTCATGAGCTGCGTATTCGCGGGACCGCGCGCCTTCCCATGTCGCAGGACACAGTGGCTCAAGGCGCGGTCTTGACTCATTTACCGTTGCGGGGGCAGCGCCGGAATCGCGCCTGTCGAAGGGCTCACCGGCTTCCCTGTTTCACCCTGTCGGCGGTTCGCCACAGAGCACCTGAAACAATCGGCGAAGGTTAGAGGGTTGGGGGTGGAGCGTCAAATAAAGCCGGTGTCAGAAAAGCAAACGCCCCGGGCCAGGCGGGGCGTTTGTAGACAATTTGGGAGGAAGCCTTTTGCCAAAGTCGGTAGTTGGAGCCAATGTCAGGAGCGAGCCCCCGCGAGCACACCAGCAGGCTCGAGTTCCTTGCCACGGTTCAAACCGACCTTGAGAAAACGACGCTGATTTTCAGAAAAACCCACAGCAGCCAACGACATGGCTTCAGTGGTGAATTTGGCAATCATGGCCGCTTTCGCAGCGTTTTTAGTCGTTTTCATAGACACCTCTGTGTCTTGACAATTAAAGAGATCTTAATGACCCGCTACAGAAATCACAAGGCGACCGTCATCGCCAAAATCAAACCCCAACTCCTTGTACAAGGCGATAGCTCCCTTTGCCGGGTCTTGCGCCTCAATTTCCTTGCATTTGAGCATGCGAGCATAGAAATCAACGGCAGACAGGGACAAGGATGCAACCAGACCTTTCAGAGGATGCGTTTTGTCGCCCCGCCCCTCCAAGAGAATGATTTTTATACAAATCCTACTCTTCCTTGGCGTCGCATAGCATAAACCGCACAACTCAGGACCGAACCACAATGCCAGGTCAAACCCTTTCAGATCGGTCCGTTTCCACTTTCTCACTTCTTCCCATGGATAGAGAGTTGCACGCGCGCCCCAATGCTCCGTCGCCGCTATCGCGCAGTGATCGATCGGCTCAAACCGAACCTGACGGGTGTCGATACCGGCAGCGATGCACTCAGGGTCACTGGCGAACATCTGATAAGCAAGACGCCTCGCCTGGAATCGAAAAACCTCGTACTTGAGGCTATTGAACTTGGGGACTCTACTCATTTCGCTTGGACTTAAAGCGCATAACGCAATAGATAACGACTCCCAAAGACTACAGATAGATTTCTTTATCTGCATAGCTGATGTGTCACTGGGTGCGACAGCCAGCTCAAAGCCGAGCGCTCCTCCAAACCCCGACCAAGATCAAAAAACCGGCGCCAGAATTTGTGCTACGTTGACCAAGGTGATATCAAATAGCCACAACCCGACCAACAATAAATAAAGGGTAGTCCCATGCAAGGCCTGATCATCAACAATCCGAAACTGGAATTCCTGCGTCCCGCCCTGGAACGCTGGCCTGAATGCATTGATCGCTACAATCAACTCCTCGGTGACGGTCAGGCGCCCTACTGGTTCAATGAACGGGCCAACCTGGGGTTGCTGTCGGTAGCCGCCTGGGCCGCGGAAATGGTCAGCCTGGAGCATTTTCCGACCAAGAAGCAGATCGAAGACGGTGACCGCAGCGGACGCTGCGACCTGCAGATATCCACCGCGCAGGAGTCGGTCTATATCCAGGCCACGCAACGCTGGCCCAAGGTCAACAACCTGAACCCTATGCCGGCCCTGCTGGATGTGGCGAGCGATGCGAAAAAGATCAGCCACCCCCATCACCTGAAACTCGGCTGCCTGTTCGTCTCGCCGTTCAAACCGCAGCAGAGCCCCAGCCCGGAAGACCTGCAAGATATGGTCGACGACCTGCAAAAAGCCAACAGCTGCGCCGTGGCCTGGTACTTTCCCTACGCCTATCGCAAATTGCACAACGAAGCCGGCCAGTATCACCCCGGCATCGCCCTGCTGTTCAAGGAGGCCTGAACAGGCCCCCTAACGCTTACGGCACAAAGTCAAACCATCGCCCAACGGCAGCAACGACAGATCCACCCGCGCGTCATCCTTCAAGGCCCGGTTCAGCGCCTGGATGGCCCGGGTGTCGGCGCTTTGCGTATTCACTTCCAGCACCCGACCGCTCCACAGCGTGTTGTCGAAAATCGCCAGGCCGCCCGCGCGCAACAAGCGCAAGGCACTTTCCAGGTACGCCGGGTAATTGGCCTTGTCGGCATCGATGAACATCAGGTCGAACTGCCCGCCCTGCCCCTGCTGCTCCAACTGCGCCAGGGTCTCCAGCGCCGGCGCCAGGCGCAACTCGATACGTTCGGCCAGGCCCGCCTCCCGCCAGTAGCGCAGCGCAGTGGCGTTGTAGTCCCCGGGGATGTCGCAACACAGCAGGCTACCGCCCTCCGGCAAGGCCGAGGCCATGCACAAGGCGCTGTAGCCGGTGAAGGTGCCGACTTCGAGCAATCGTCGGGCGCCGGTCAGCTTGACCAGCAGCGCGAGGAACTGGCCCTGCTCAGGCGCCACCTGCCAGCGCGCCATGGGCAGCGCCTGGGTTTCGTCGCGCAGTCGCTTGAGCAACGGCGTTTCGCGCAGGGAAACGTCCAGCAGATAACCGTAGAGGGCATCGTCCAGCTTGAGGGTGCGAGCGGTCATGACAACCTCGCGGTAACTCGGTGATTAAGGGTTGCTCGCCAGGTGCCCGGCCGGCAACACACGTTTGGCGTTCAGGTAGGCGTGTTGCCAATAGGCCTTGGACAGGCTGTCCAGTTTCACCGTGCCGCCAGTGGCCGGCGCATGGACGAAACGGCCTTCACCGACATAGATGCCGGCATGGCTGACCTGGGAGCCGCCATTGGTGGCGAAGAAGATCAGGTCGCCGGTCTGCAAGGCGTTCTGCGGCACGCTCGGCGCCCGCATCACAATCATCTCGCGGGTCGAACGCGGCAGGTTGATGCCCGCCATATCGCGATACACGTAGGCAATCAGGCCACTGCAATCAAAACCCGAGTCCGGTGTGTTGCCCCCCCAACGATAGGGCGTGCCGACCAGGCCCAAGGCGCGGAACAGCACGTCTTCTGCTTCTGGCGAGGAGGGTTGCGGGGAGGCGAACACCACGGGACGAGCCACCGGCGCTGGCGGCGGCGGCGCATGGCCGGCACAGGCACCGAGCAATGCGGTGAAGGCAATCAAGGCAATACGGGCCGTGGTCGACATGTGCAGAAATCCTGACTGAATGCGGCTTTCTCTGCCGTGGCGTAGAGAAATCAAAACCGCGCAAGCAGGGCTCGCGCGGTCAGATACTCAACAATATGTCAGGATTCTAGCGGCTATACGCCAAACTTCAAGTATCACTTTAACTTCGGACGTTTTTTGTACAGCTTGCCTGGCATTGGAACCTGGCTTTTAGCCATCAACCAGGCCGATGGCGCTGAAAACGTCCAAGTGATTACCGGTTGCTGGCGGTGACCGTAGTGGGAGCCATCGCCAGGGCGCGCTTGGCTTCGATAAAGGTCTTGCTCCAATAGCTGTCGCCCAGGCTGTCGATCCGCACACCACCGCTACGGCGGCTGCTGGAGTGGATGAACTGGTCATCCCCCAGGTAGATCCCGGCGTGGCTGACACGACCGCGACGACCATTGGTGGCGAAGAACAGCAGGTCACCCGGCTTGAGCTTGTTGCGTGCAACCAGCGGCGCCTTCACGTTGATCATCTCACGGGTGGAGCGCGGCAGGTCGAGCCCGGCTTCCTCACGGAACAGATAACCGATGAAGCCGCTGCAGTCAAAGCCGGAGCTCTCGTTGGTGCCGCCAAAACGGTAACGGGTACCGATCAGGGACATGCCACGTTCGAGAATGCTGTCAGCAAGGACAGGCAACCGGTAAGGCTTGCCGTCGGCGAACTCGGCGAGTTCTTTTTCCGTGGCCAGCTCATCGTCCAGTACGGCCGAGGATTTGACGCCAGAAACCGAGGCGGTTTTGACCGAATTATCGACCTGTTGTTGCGAAACCGGCGTATGCGCCGCGCAACCGAACAACAGGGTAACAAGTGCGAGAGGCACGAGGGGTGCGAAGCGATTTAGCATGGGCACGACCGTGGCTGATTTGTAAGGAAACGCGACTATGCCCTCTATCACCCTCATTTGCAAATTTTATGGGACAGGATGTGACTCGGTCGTTTCTTGAAAACATCTAAGGACTTAATACCCAAACGGATCCCACACGCCCGAAAGAAAGCTTCCGGCGTGGGTTTTGTGACGTCTGGAATTTGGCGAAAACGCGCTGAAAGCCCCGGTTTTACCAGCCCAGGGTCTCTTTTAGAAAGGGTATGGTGAGCTTGCGCTGGGCCTGCAACGAGGCCTGATCGAGCCGTTCGAGCAATTCGAACAGGGCGCTCATGCTGCGAGTACCACGGGTCAGGATGAAATGTCCTACCTCGTCGGTCAAATGCAGGCCGCGTCTTGAAGCACGCAGTTGCAAAGCCCGCAGCTTGTCTTCATCCGAGAGGGGGCGCATCTGGAAAATCAGCGCCAGGGTCAGGCGCGATTTCAGGTCGGCCAGCTTGACCGGCAGTTCACGGGGCGAAGTCGAGGCGGCAATCAGCAGGCGTCGCCCGCTGTCACGCAGACGGTTGAACAGGTGAAACAGCGCCTCTTCCCAATCCGCGCGCCCGGCGACCACTTGCAGGTCGTCCAGGCACACCAACTCGTACTGCTCGAGGTTGTCGAGCAACTCGACCCCACGGTCCATCAACTCCGCCAACGGCAGGTACACCGCCGGCTCCCCCATCTGCTCGAAGCGCAGGCACGCTGCCTGCAACAGGTGGGTACGCCCCACGCCGTCCTTGCCCCAGAGGTAGATCAGGCTTTCGGTCCACCCGGCGTCGGCTTCGCATAGCCGCTCGACATAGCCGAGTGCAGCGGCATTGGCGCCTGGGTAGTAGTTGATGAAGGTGGCGTCATCACGCAGACGCACACCTAGGGGCAGCTGAATCGGTTTCATGCTGACTGAACGGTTACCGGGAACCGTTAGTGGCCTCTGTGTAAAGTCTGCAAAGTTTATACCCGTGAGGCTGGGTGCACAATGCAACAGACCACAAGCAAAATCAAAGGTTTGCGTGCGCTCTTCAGAGATCGGGGTCTTCCCGGCCGCCGTACATGTCCGAACTTTTGTACAGATCGTGCATATGCCGCACCAGCACCATGATCACCGCGGCCACCGGCAGGGCCAGTAATATGCCCGTGAAACCGAACAGTTCACCCCCGGCCAGGATCGCGAAGATCACCGCCACCGGGTGCAGGCCGATGCGGTCGCCGACCAGCAGCGGCGTCAGCACCATCCCCTCCAGGGCCTGGCCGATCATGAACACCGCGAGGATGCCGATCATCGGGTACAGGTCACCGCCAAACTGGAACAGGCCGGCGATCATCGCCGCGCTGATGCCGATCACAAAGCCCATATAAGGCACGATGGCCGCCAGCCCGGCCAGCAGGCCGATCAACAGGCCCAATTCCAGGCCGACCAGCATCAGGCCACCGGCATAGATCCCCCCCAACGCCAGCATCACCAGCAACTGGCCGCGCATGAACGCCCCCAGCACGTCATGACACTCGCCCGCCAGGGAGACAATCTGCGCCTCGCGGTCACGGGGCAGCAGGCTGCGGATCTTGGCCGTCATCAGGTCCCAGTCCCGCAGCAAGTAGAAACTCACCACAGGCACCAGCAACAGGTTCGCCGCGAAGCCGATCAGTGCCAGGCTGGAAGCTGTCGCCTGGGACAGCACCACGCCGACGATGTCGCCGGTCTGGCCCATATGCTCACTGATGGCTGCCTTGACCTTGTCGAACTTCCAGAAACCGTCGGCCAGGCCGAACTTGTGCTGGGCCCAGGGCAGAGCGGTGTGCTGCAGCCAGTCGAGCATCTGCGGCGCCAGTTCATAGAGGCGGAAGAACTGCTTGGCCAGCATCGGTACCAGCACCAGCAGCAAGGTCATCAACACCAGGATAAACAGCGCGAACACCGAGACCACGCCCCAGGTCCGGGACATCCCGAGTTTTTCCAGGCGGTCGACCAGCGGGTCGAACATATAGGCCAGCAGCAGGCTCACCAGGAACGGCGAGAGTATCGGGTGCAACAGGTACACGAACACGCACAGCAGGATCGCCGCGCCCAACCAGAACCATCGACGTGTGTCGGTCATGGACGACCTCTGCCTTATATATAGAAAGAAATTCAATAGAACCGAAAACCTACCAACGGAAACGCAACTGCGCCGCCGCAGGTACAGGTGCAACAGGTGCCGCGGCCGGGGCGCCTGGGGAGACTGGCGTCGCGTTGGCCGTCACCGCCGGCAAGGCTTCGCCCGCCGGGATCTCCTGCAACTTCGCCAGCCCCAGTTGCGCGCGCAGCTGTTCGGCACTGCCGTTGACCTGATAGATGATCCGGTCGCCGTCCACGCTTTGTGGCCGACCGCCAAAGGGTTCGAGCAAATGTTCCAGGGCCGCGTAACGCTCCAGGGTCATGCCCTGCACTTCCAGCCGTTGTTCAGTCGCCACCCCGGGCTTGGCCGCAAAACGCGGCGCCAGGCGTTCGCTCACCGCCAACAGCACCGCATCCGCCAACGCGGCGCTGTCGGCGCCCTGGGCCGTGCCCTGCTCTTTCTGGTCGCCCAGCCACAAGCGCCATTTGGCCTGCCACTGCCCGCCCTCTTCATGGGCATGCACCGCCAGCAGCGCATCGGCGCCGTAGCGCTCGGACACGTCGTGCAACGGCGAGGCATCGCTGCCTTCGAGGTTCTTCGCCGTGGCGACGATCTGTTCGTTCAGGTCGGCCAACGGCAGACGCAGTGGCAGGCCACGGTGTTGCGCCGCCCGACGCAACGGCTCGGCGGCCGATTGACCGTCACCGACCAGGTTGGAGCCCTCGGTCGAATCGTTCAGCCACCAACCGAGAATCGCCGGTCGGTTACTGCCCCACAGCGCCAGCCCGGCACCGCGCAAGGCTCGGTCGGTACTCACCGGGTCGAAATCCACCTGCAGGCTTTCCGGCGGCCCGGCGTCGTAACCGTACTGGCTGATGATTTGCTGCGGGTCCTTGCGCACTTCGGCCAAGCCGGGGTTCTGCAGCGCCTTGGGATCGCCAGTCAGGCGCAATACCAGGGTTTCCAGGGCACGCTGGGTGGCCTGGTTGCGTTCATCCGGGGTCTGGCTGCCGACCGGTTCCCGTACCTGGTACAAGCCATTCAGGGTTTGCGCGTGGATCACCAGGCTCAACAGGGAAAGACAGCCGGCACTCAATAATTTGATCAGACGCATGAAAAATTCCCGACGGACAGAAAGCGGCAGGTAAAGACCGCGTGAATACAAGGCGACAGGTTTAGGACCACGGTGCAGTGCCATTATTCACACAATCGCTGAAAAGTTTTTCCCCGTCATAAAGATCGCGGGTCAAGGGCTATACCTTATACAGCCACGTCAATTGCGGCCAGCACGAGCGTACAGGGATTTTTTTAACACGATATGACCCTGCCGTCGGCCCGAGGATGGCCGCTGCTGCCCAAGCCTGATAAAATCGCGCGCCTTCGCAGACCGGCGAGCATCCGGCCTCCCAGGAAACCCGAACCCGTTCGTGTTCCCCATGAGACCCAACCGCTGCCGGTCGATACCCCCTGAATCCCCCCTAAAGGCCTGGATCATGAGCAAGCAACCCTCCCTGAGCTACAAGGACGCCGGTGTAGACATCGACGCCGGTGAAGCATTGGTCGAACGCATCAAGAGCGTGGCCAAGCGCACTGCGCGCCCGGAAGTCATGGGCGGCCTGGGCGGTTTCGGCGCCCTCTGCGAGATCCCGGCCGGTTACAAGCAGCCGGTCCTGGTCTCCGGCACCGACGGCGTCGGCACCAAGCTGCGCCTGGCACTGAACCTGAACAAGCATGACAGCATCGGTATCGACCTGGTGGCCATGTGCGTGAACGACCTGGTGGTCTGCGGGGCCGAACCGCTGTTCTTCCTCGACTACTACGCCACCGGCAAGCTCAATGTCGACACCGCCGCCCAGGTGGTTACCGGCATCGGCGCCGGCTGTGAACTGGCCGGCTGCTCCCTGGTAGGCGGCGAAACCGCTGAAATGCCGGGCATGTACGAAGGCGAAGACTACGACCTGGCCGGTTTCTGCGTCGGCGTGGTGGAAAAGGCCGAGATCATCGACGGCTCGAAAGTCGCCGCCGGCGATGCCCTGATCGCCCTGCCGTCTTCCGGCCCGCACTCCAACGGCTACTCGCTGATCCGCAAGATCATCGAAGTGTCGGGTGCCGACATCGAAACCATCCAGCTCGACGGCAAGCCGCTGACCGACCTGCTGATGGCGCCGACCCGTATCTACGTCAAGCCCTTGCTCAAGCTGATCAAGGACACCGGCGCGGTCAAGGCCATGGCCCACATCACCGGCGGCGGCCTGCTCGACAACATCCCGCGCGTCCTGCCAAAAGGCGCCCAGGCCGTGGTCGACGTGGCCAGCTGGCAGCGTCCGGCGGTCTTCGACTGGCTGCAGGAAAAAGGTAACGTCAACGAAACCGAAATGCACCGCGTGCTGAACTGCGGTGTCGGCATGGTCATCTGCGTCGCCCAGGAACACGTCGAAGCAGCACTGAACGTCCTGCGCGAAGCCGGCGAACAGCCATGGGTCATCGGCCAGATCGCCACTGCCGCTGAAGGCGCTGCCCAGGTCGAGCTGAAGAACCTCAAGGCTCACTGATGTCCGAGCCGATGACCTCGACCTGTAACGTCGTGGTGTTGCTGTCCGGTACCGGCAGCAACTTGCAGGCCCTGATCGACGACGTGCGGACCGGCGAAAATCCGGCCCGCATCGCCGCGGTGATCTCCAACCGCGCCGACGCCTATGGCCTGCAACGCGCCCGGGACGCGGGGATCGAAACCCGCGCCCTGGACCACAAGGCCTTCGACGGCCGCGAAGCCT
The DNA here is from genome assembly GCF_023242525.1 of Pseudomonas sp. MWU12-2319. Classification (NCBI taxonomy): domain Bacteria; kingdom Pseudomonadati; phylum Pseudomonadota; class Gammaproteobacteria; order Pseudomonadales; family Pseudomonadaceae; genus Pseudomonas; species Pseudomonas sp. MWU12-2319. Next base: position 51,486 of record NZ_JALJES010000019.1, on the reverse strand, counting down.
TCGACGCGGCCTTGATCGAACTGATCGACGCCTTCAATCCGCAACTGGTGGTCCTGGCCGGCTTCATGCGCATTCTCAGCGCTGATTTCGTCCGCCACTACCAGGGACGCCTGCTGAATATCCACCCCTCTCTCCTGCCCAAGTACAAAGGCCTGCACACCCATCAGCGCGCGCTGGAAGCCGGTGATCGGGAGCATGGCTGCAGCGTGCACTTCGTCACCGAGGAACTCGATGGCGGGCCTCTGGTCGTACAGGCTGTGGTTACGGTAGAGTCTGACGATACCGCGCAGAGTCTGGCGCAACGGGTCCACACCCAGGAACACAGGATTTATCCGCTGGCGGTACGCTGGTTTGCCGAGGGGCGTTTGGTCCTGGGCGAACAGGGTGCATTGTTGGACGGTCAATTACTCGCGGCCAGCGGCCAAATGATTCGAACCTAGGAGATTTTATGCGTCGTGCCCTGCTCTTCGCCCTTACCCTGCTCGCCTTGCCGGCAGTGCAAGCAGCGGATCTTCAACCTTTCTCCGCCAGCTATACCGCCGACTGGAAACAACTGCCCATGAGCGGTTCGGCCGAGCGCAGCCTGTCGAAAAACGATAACGGCACCTGGACCTTGAGCTTCAAGGCTTCCATGATGATCGCCAGCCTGACCGAGGAAAGCACCATCCGCCTCGACAAGGACACCCTGTTGCCACAGAGCTACAACTTCGAACGTGGCGGCCTGGGCAAGGCGAAGAAGATCAACCTGGACTTCGACTGGGCGTCAAAGATGGTCACCGGCACCGATCGCGGTGATCCGGTCAAGGTGCCTCTGAACAGCGGCATGCTCGACAAGTCGACTTATCAGTTGGCCCTGCAACGTGATGTCGCGGCCGGCAAGAAAAGCATGAGCTACCAAGTGGTCGAAGGTACCGACACCGACACCTACGACTTCCGGGTGCTGGGCGCGGAAAAAGTCAGCACCAAGGCCGGCTCGGTCGATGCGATCAAGGTCGAGCGCGTGCGCGACCCGACGCAGAACAAGCGCACCACCGTGATGTGGTTCGCCAAGGACTGGGATTACCTGCTGGTCCGCCTGCAACAGGTGGAAACCGACGGCAAGGAGTACAACATCATGCTCCAGGAAGGCACCGTGGCCGGCAAAGAGGTCAAGGGCAGCTGATTCTGGCCGCATAAGGAGCCCCGCGAATGCGGGGCTTTTTTATGCCTGCTCGCTGCTGCATGCAAACGGATGTTGCAAGGCTCAAGGGCCTCTTCGCGGCGGTGCAGCGTCCCGACAAGCCCTGCTCCTACAGTCTCTTGTCGCATATAAAATCAGTGAACGACACAAGACTGTAGGAGCAGGGCTTGCCCGCGAAAGCTATCTCACATTCACCGCCACCCTCTTGCATAACCACGTTTGCAAGCGTCTGGGACGCTGTTTTGCAGCGTAGCCAAGATGAAACTTTTGTCAGAAAACTTTCGCTCGAAAAGCGCAAACCCAAGCAATCCGGGCCTTCGGCCATTATTGCGTTTCTCGCAAGAATAAATTCCGTCCGTTACCGATTTACGTAGGAGGCTAATGAATCATATAACAGAGGCCTGCGACGCGTTGCCGCAGTTCAACAGAGACTGGAGCTTGCAGATGACCGTAAAAGTAACCGAACGCGATGATGCACACATGTCCCATGAAGGCGTTGCCCACGGCATTCGAATCTGGGATGTACACCAGCAGGACCTCCTGGTAGGCATGTTTCACAACGAGACCGACGCTCATAATTATAAGAACGAGCTGGAAACCCTCGAGAAGAAACGCGAGATGCAGGCGTCCTGAACGCCTGGCAGTGACAGACTTGTAAAACGACAAACCCCGCTGCCTGGCGGGGTTTGTCGTTTCCAGCCGTCTCCTTTCAGCAGGACTGGCGGGTTACCACATCAGATCGTCAGGGATCTGGTAGGCCGCGTACGGATCATCCTCGTCCGGCACCTGGGCTTCGCTCAGGATGTTGAGCTGGACGATACATTCAGGCGCCCGCTCCTGGATCTTCAGCGCCGCTTCACGGGGGATCACCTCATAACCGCCACCGTGATGGACGATCGCCAGGGAGCCATTGCTCAGCTTGTTGCGCATCAAGGTGTTGACCGACAGGCGCTTGACCTTCTTGTCGTCGACGAAGTTGTAGTAGTCCTCGGTGGTCAGCTTGGGCAGGCGCGAGGTTTCGATCAATTGCTTGACCTGGGCCGCGCGGGCCTTGGCCTCGACCTTTTCCTGCTGCTGGCGGTTCAGCTCCTGGTCGCGCTTGACCTTCTCGGCCTGCGCTTCCTGGGCCAGGCGCGACTGGGTGTCGTCAGCCTCGATCTGGCCCTTGTGGACCAGGCGCTGCTGCTTCTGTTTCTCTTTGCCGACCTGTTTGGCCTGCTTCTGGTTGACCAGTCCTGCTTTGAGCAACTGGTCGCGAAGGGAAAGACTCATGGTGCTTACTCACTTGGGCAACGGCTCAGCCGCAGCTGGGCCTATTCTTTTCCTGACGTTTGGCTTCGCCCCACAAGGCGTCCAACTCTTCGAGGGTGCAATCTTCCATGGGACGGTGGGTGTCGCGCAATGCCTGTTCGATAAAACGGAAACGTCTGTCGAATTTGCCATTGGCGCCCCGCAAGGCATTTTCCGGGTCGACCTTGAGGTGCCGGGCCAGGTTGACCACCGCAAACAGCAGGTCGCCGACTTCATCGGTGATCGCCGCCGGGTCGTTGTCGGCCATGGCTTCGAGCACTTCGTCGAGCTCTTCGCGAATCTTGCCCACCACCGGCAAGGCGTCCGACCAGTCGAAACCGACCGTGGCTGCGCGCTTCTGCAACTTCGCCGCCCGGGACAAGGCCGGCAAGGCGGCCGGTACGTCGTCGAGCAGGGAAAGCTGTTCGGGCGCGCGGTGGTTCTCCGCACGCTCCTGGGCCTTGATCTCGTCCCAGCGCAACTTGACCTGCTCCTCGCTCAAGCGCGGCAGGTCCACGGGTGCGTAGAGATCGCCGGTGGGAAAGACGTGGGGGTGACGACGGATCAGCTTGCGGGTGATGCTGTCGACCACGCCGTCGAATTCGAAGCGTCCCTCTTCCCGCGCCAGCTGGCTGTAATAGACCACCTGGAACAACAAGTCGCCCAGTTCTCCCTGCAGGTGCTCGAAGTCGCTGCGCTCGATGGCGTCGGCGACTTCGTAAGCCTCCTCCAGGGTGTAGGGGACAATCGTCGCGTAGGTCTGCTTGATGTCCCAGGGGCAGCCGTATTGCGGGTCGCGCAGACGGGCCATGAGGTGGAGCAGGTCTTGAAGGCTGTACATCGGTGATCTCATTCGGTTTTGTCACTACCCGGAACACACCGCGAACCTTGTAGGAGCGGCCGGTCGACGCTCGATTGCCCGCGAAGCTTTTGGCGCCCTCAAGGACGCCTTCGCGGGCAAGCCCTGCTCCTACAGTTTTACGGCGTATTCAAGGCCGCGGATGATCAAGGGGTGCGATTGCGCCGGGTTTCGATAATGTTCGGCAACTGGGAAATCCGCCCCAGCAACCGCCCCAATGCATCCAACCCCGGGATCTCGATGGTCAGGGACATCAACGCGGTGTTGTCCTCCTTGTTCGAGCGGGTGTTGACCGCCAGCACGTTGATCCGCTCGTTGAGCAGCACCTGGGACACGTCGCGCAGCAAGCCGGAACGGTCGTAGGCACGGATGATGATATCCACCGGATACGTCAGCACCGGCACCGGGCCCCAGCTGACCTGGATGATCCGCTCCGGCTCGCGCCCAGCGAGTTGCAGCACCGCGGCACAGTCCTGGCGGTGAATGCTCACGCCACGGCCCTGGGTGATATAGCCGACGATGGCATCCCCCGGCAGCGGTTGGCAGCAGCCGGCCATCTGGGTCATCAGGTTGCCGACGCCCTGGATCTGGATATCGCCACGCTTGCCCGGCTTGTAGCCGGTGGCCTTGCGCGGAATCAGTTCCAGCTGTTCGTTGCCGCGCTCCGGCTCCACCAGTTGCTGGGCGGCATTGACCAGTTGCGCCAGGCGAAGATCACCCGCGCCGAGGGCGGCGAACATGTCCTCGGCGGTTTTCATGTTGGCCTTGTCGGCCAGCTTGTCGAAATCCACCTGTGGCAGGCCAAGGCGTGCCAACTCGCGTTCGAGCAGGGTCTTGCCGGCCGCGACGTTCTGGTCGCGGGCCTGCAACTTGAACCAGTGGACGATCTTCGCCCGTGCCCGGGACGTGGTGATGTAGCCCAGGTTCGGGTTCAGCCAGTCACGGCTCGGCGTACCGTGCTTGCTGGTGATGATCTCCACCTGCTCGCCGGTCTGCAGGCTGTAGTTGAGCGGCACGATCCGCCCGTTGATCTTCGCGCCCCGGCAGTTGTGGCCGATCTCGGTGTGCACCCGGTAGGCGAAGTCCAGCGGTGTCGCGCCCTTGGGCAGGTCGATGGCATGGCCGTCAGGGGTGAAGATATAGACCCGGTCCGGCTCGATATCGACCCGCAACTGCTCGGCCAATCCACCGATATCCCCCAGCTCTTCGTGCCACTCGAGCACCTGACGCAGCCAGGAAATTTTCTCTTCGTAGTGATTGGAGCCGGATTTGACGTCGGTGCCTTTGTACTTCCAGTGCGCGCAGACCCCCAGCTCAGCCTCTTCGTGCATGGCGTGGGTGCGGATCTGCACTTCCAGGACCTTGCCTTCCGGACCGATCACCGCCGTGTGCAACGAGCGGTAGCCGTTCTCTTTCGGGTTGGCGATGTAGTCGTCGAACTCTTTCGGAATATGCCGCCACAGGGTGTGGACGATGCCGAGCGCGGTGTAGCAGTCGCGCATTTCCGGCACCAGCACACGGACCGCGCGCACGTCATAGATCTGGCTGAATTCCAGGCCCTTGCGCTGCATTTTGCGCCAGATCGAATAGATGTGCTTGGCCCGGCCGCTGATATCGGCCTTGACCCCGGTGGCCAGCAATTCGTTTTCCAGCTGGTTCATCACCTCGCTGATAAAACGCTCACGGTCCAGCCGCCGTTCGTGCAGCAACTTGGCGATCTGTTTGTACTGGTCGGGCTCCAGGTAACGGAACGACAGGTCTTCCAGTTCCCACTTGATATGGCCGATGCCCAGGCGGTGGGCCAGGGGCGCGTAGATATCGAAGACTTCGCGGGCGACACGGTTGCGCTTCTCGTCGTCGGCGGTCTTCACCGCACGGATCGCGCAGGTGCGCTCGGCCAGCTTGATCAAGGCCACGCGGACATCGTCGACCATGGCGACCAGCATCTTGCGCAGGTTTTCCACCTGGGTCTGGCTGCCCAGTACCTGGGACTGGCGTGGACTGAGGCTGGCACTGATGGCGGCCATGCGCAGCACGCCGTCGATCAGCTTGGCCACCACCGGGCCGAATTTCTGGCTGACCGCGGTCAGGGGAATCTGCCCCTCGCGCACGCAGCGATACAGCACCGCCGCCACCAGCGAATCCTGGTCCAGCTTGAGGTCGGCGAGGATCTCGGCGATCTCCAGGCCAGTGCTGAAACTGGAACCGCCTTCGGGCCAGAGGTTCTGCGCCGCGTTGGTCTGTTGTTCGGCAAGCCGTGCGTATTCGCAGGCTTGTTTCAAGGCCTCACGGTCCAGCGCCAGATCGACGCTCACCGTATGATCGAGCCATGCCTCGAGATTGATACTGCCGTCGGTGTTGATCGGCTGGTGTGCTCTCACCTGTACCATCTTGCTTACCTTCCCTACGACGCAGATTCTATGCGTCAAAATCGCTGACCTGTTGTAGCCCCCGCAGTCTGGCTGGGCTGGCAGAATACGGCGGCAGTCAGTCGGACCAGACGAGCATCCTAGCTCGCTTCAAATAACGCCATGGCCTCGACATGCGCGGTCTGCGGAAACATGTCGAGGATCCCGGCACGTTTTAACCGGTAGCCCTGCTTGATCAATTCAACCGTGTCCCGCGCCAGCGTCGCCGGATTGCAGGACACGTACACCAACCGTTCGGCCCCCAGGGCGGCGAGCTTGCCCACCACCTCGAACGCACCGTCACGGGGTGGGTCCAAGAGTACCGCAGAAAAGCCGTCTTTGGCCCAACCGGCATCACTCAAAGGCTGGGACAAATCGGCCTGAAAAAAATGCGCGTTATGCAGATTATTGCTCAAGGCATTGGCGGCGGCCCGTTCGACCATGGTCGCCACGCCTTCCACCGCCACCACTTCGCGCACCTGACGAGCCAGGGGCAACGCAAAGTTGCCGAGCCCGCAGAACAGATCCAGGACCCGCTCATCGGCTGCCGGCTTCAACCAGTCCAGCGCCTGGGCGACCATGGCCTCGTTGACCCCGGCATTGACCTGGACGAAATCCCCCGGCCGATACGCCAACTCCAGGTCCCAGGTCTCCAGGCGATAGCCCAGGGACAACGACGGGTCCACCGGCTGCGGGCCGTCTTCGCCATGCAACCAGAGTTGCGCATCATGGGTGACACAGAAATCCTGAAGGACTTGCAGGTCCTGCTCCGACAACGGCGCCATATGCCGCAACAACACCGCCACCGCCGAACCGCTGAACAATTCCACATGGCCGAGGGCCTGGGGTTTGCTCAAGCGCCGCAGCATGGCCGGCAATTCGCGCATCAGCGGTTGCAAGGCCTGTACCAGTACCGGGCAATCGTCGATGGCGACGATATCCTGACTGGAGGCGGCGCGGAAACCCACTTCCAAGGTCTTGGTCCTGGCATCCCAGCGCACGGCCACACGGGCCCGTCGCCGATAGCCGAATTCCGGACCGGTCAGGGGCGCTGCCCACTCCAGTGGTTCGACGCCCGCGACACGCGACAGTTGCTCGGCGAGCATGCTCTGTTTCAGGGCGAGCTGATCGTCGTGGGGCATATGTTGCACGCTGCAACCGCCACAACGCCCGGCATGGGCGCAGGGCGCGGGACGGCGTTGCTCGCTGGCGAGAAACACCCGCTCGGTGCGCGCCTCGACCACCTTGCCGTGGGCACCCAGCACCCGCGCTTCGACTTCTTCACCCGCAAGGGCCCCGGCGACAAACCAGGTACGGCCTTCAATAAAGGCAATGCCACGGCCGTCGTTGGACAGCCGCTCGATGGTCAGGCGCTGCTTCTTGCCGGTCGGTACCTGTGGCGCCCGGCTACCGCCAGTGGGCTGGAAGCGCAGGCCGCGTTCATGCTTGGCCATCAGTTGGGCGCGTCGTAGATGCCGGTCGACAGGTAGCGGTCGCCTCGGTCACAGATGATCGCGACCATCACCGCGTTCTCGACTTCGCGGGACAGGCGCAACATCGCCGCCACCGCACCGCCCGAGGACACACCACAGAAGATCCCTTCTTCACGGGCGAGACGACGCATCACGTCCTCCGCCTCTTCCTGGCCCATGTCGACGATACGGTCGACACGGTCGGCCTGGAAAATCTTCGGCAGGTACTCATGGGGCCAGCGGCGAATACCCGGAATCGAGGCGCCTTCCATCGGTTGCAGACCGACGATCTGCACCTCGGGGTTCTGCTCTTTCAGGTAGCGCGACACGCCCATGATGGTCCCGGTGGTGCCCATGGAGCTGACGAAATGGGTGATCGTGCCCTGGGTCTGGCGCCAGATTTCCGGGCCGGTGCTGGTGTAGTGGGCTTCGGGGTTGTCGCCATTGGCGAACTGGTCGAGCACCTTGCCACGGCCTTCGGCCTGCATGCGCTCGGCCAGGTCACGGGCGCCTTCCATCCCCTCCTCGCGAGTCACCAGGATCAACTCGGCGCCATAGGCGGTCATCGCCGCCTTGCGTTCGGCGGTGGAGTTGTCCGGCATGATCAGGATCATCTTGTAACCCTTGATCGCGGCGGCCATGGCCAGGGCGATCCCGGTGTTGCCCGAGGTGGCTTCGATCAGGGTGTCGCCGGCCTGGATCTGCCCACGCAATTCGGCGCGGGTGATCATCGACAGTGCCGGACGATCCTTGACGGAGCCCGCGGGGTTGTTCCCTTCAAGCTTGAGCAGCAGGGTATTGCTGGTGGCGCCGGGCAGGCGCTGCAAGCGGACCAGGGGCGTGTTGCCGACGCAATCGGCGATGGTAGGGTACTGCAAGGTCATGGCGTATTCGCAATCCAGACTGCGGGGGCTGACATCATACCGGCAAATGTCAGCGCTCCATATCACTCAAAATGCAGTACCTATAACTGAACGATATAACCCGAGCAAACCCAGCGCCCCGCTCGCCTGTCGTCATGACCTGCCCACACTCTTTTGAAACCCTTGGGCGACGGTATCCATTGGCGTTGCCGGCGACGTCATTTCTTCTTGATTTCAAAGGCGCCGTGTACGTGTTGCCCTGTCGAAAAAAGTACAACGTTGAAAGTGCCCTTCGCCTGCTGCCCCTCGACATAGCTTTCAAAAATAATCTCGCCGCTCTCCGCAAAATTTACAAATGGCTCACCAATACTAAAGTGAATATCAACGGGTTTTCTAAAACCGACCGCGTACTTGCCTGGACCGCTTACGTCATTGGGGTCAATAGAAACAAAATTAATATCTTTATCGAGCCCAATAAAACGATTGGTAAAATCCGAAAAATAATTAACCTCCACGGAGGAAAACTCAAACTTCGGATGACCTTCAACAGTATGAGCAGTTATTGAACCTGTTGCATTACCTGGCGACTTGAAGGTTTTTTTTGCGTTCATGATCCATGACTCCTCTTGAGAAAATAGAAAAAACAAGACTGCCTTCCAAGACTAAACATCCAGAGCGTTTTGCCTACCTGTCAGAAATGACAGTCCCGACAAACGGTTCCCACCATGCAAGGACGTCCGATCGTTCAGAACCGACAGGAAAAGAATCGATCCGCGGCTCTCAACGGATCACAAGCCATCACTTGTCCAAACACAAACTTTGCGAGATTTCGCCCCCCGCAAATGGCTACACTGCGCAAGTGGAGCGGGCGCAGGATGCGCGCGCCGATAATCGAAGATGGGCGTATCTGCCGGACGCTGTATCTGACGGAGACTGTTGCGTGCTTAAAAACCTGGGCATCAAGGGCCGCGTACTGCTGCTCACCCTGCTGCCGACCACGCTGATGGCGTTGGTGCTGGGCGGCTATTTCACCTGGCTGCAACAGTCGGACCTGCAGACCCAACTGCTGCAACGCGGCGAGATGATCGCCGAACAGCTCGCGCCGCTGGTCGCGCCGGCCCTGGGCCATAACGATGTCGACCTGCTGGAGCGCATCGCCACCCAGTCCCTGGAACAGGCCGACGTGCGCGCCGTGTCCTTTCTCGGCGCCAACCGCGAGCAACTGGCCCATGCCGGTCCGAGCATGCTCAACCAGCCGCCCATCGGTAACAGCAGCCACCTGCTGCAACGCACCGGCAACGATGCCACCCGCTATCTATTGCCGGTCTTCGGCCGCCACCGCAATATTTCCGGCGACGTGATCCCGGAAGAAGCCGACCGCCTGCTGGGCTGGGTCGAACTGGAGCTGTCCCATAACAATATGTTGCTGCGCGGCTATCGCAGCCTGTTCGCCAGCCTGCTGCTGATTGCCACCGGCCTGCTCGGCACCGCCTTGCTGGCCCTGCGCATGAGCCGCACGATCAACGCGCCGCTCGGCAAGATCAAGCAAGCCGTGGCCCAACTCAAGGAAGGCAATCTGGAAACCCGCCTGCCGCCACTTGGCAGCCAGGAGCTGGATCAACTGGCCTCGGGCATCAACCGCATGGCCGAGACCCTGCAGAACGCCCAGGAAGAATTGCAGCACAGCATCGACCAGGCCACCGAGGACGTACGGCAGAACCTGGAAACCATCGAGATCCAGAACATCGAACTGGACCTGGCGCGCAAGGAGGCCCTGGAGGCCAGCCGGATCAAGTCCGAGTTCCTCGCCAATATGAGCCACGAGATCCGCACCCCGCTCAACGGCATCCTTGGTTTCACCCACCTGCTGCAGAAAAGCGAACTGACCCCGCGCCAGCTCGACTACCTGGGCACCATCGAGAAGTCCGCCGACAGCCTGTTGGGGATCATCAACGAAATTCTCGACTTCTCGAAGATCGAGGCCGGCAAGCTGGTGCTCGACAGCATTCCGTTCAATCTACGCGACCTGCTCCAGGACACCCTGACCATCCTCGCCCCGGCGGCCCACGCCAAGCAGCTGGAACTGGTCAGCCTGGTCTATCGCGACACCCCGCTGTCGCTGATCGGCGACCCGCTACGGCTCAAGCAGATCCTCACCAACCTGGTGAGCAACGCGATCAAGTTCACCCGCGAAGGCACCATCGTCGCCCGGGCCATGCTCGAGGAAGAACACGAAGACAGCGTGCAGTTGCGCATCAGCGTGCAGGACACCGGTATCGGTTTGTCGAGCCAGGATGTCCGGGCGCTGTTCCAGGCCTTCAGCCAGGCCGACAACTCGCTGTCGCGGCAACCCGGCGGCACCGGCCTGGGCCTGGTGATCTCCAAGCGCCTGATCGAACAGATGGGCGGCGAGATCGGCGTCGACAGCACCCCGGGCGAAGGCTCGGAATTCTGGATCAGCCTGAGCCTGCCCAAGACCCGCGACGATATCGAAGACCTGCCCGCCGCACCGTTGCTCGGGCGCCGCGTGGCGGTGCTGGAAAATCACGAGTTGTCACGTCAGGCGCTGCAGCACCAGCTGGAGGATTGCGGCCTGGAAGTGACCCCGTTCAACAGCCTGCAAAACCTCGCCAATGGGGTGACCGGGGCGCACCAGACCGACCAGGCCATCGACCTCGCGGTCCTCGGCGTCACCGCCCAGGAAATGCCGCCGGAACGCCTGAGCCAGCATATCTGGGACCTCGAACACCTCGGCTGCAAAGTGCTGGTGCTGTGCCCGACCACCGAGCAGACGCTGTTCCAGCTCTGCGTGCCCAACCCCCACGGCCAGCTCCAGGCCAAGCCGGCCTGTACGCGCAAACTGCGTCGGGCCCTGGCGGAACTGATCACCCCGCGCCCGGCACGCCTGGAGCCCGTCGAGCCCCTCGGCAGCCGGGCACCGCGAGTGCTTTGCGTCGACGACAACCCGGCCAACCTGCTGCTGGTGCAGACCCTGCTCGAAGACATGGGCGCCTGGGTGCTGGCGGTGGACAGCGGTTACGCGGCCATCGACGCCGTGCAACGCGAAGCCTTCGACCTGGTGTTGATGGATGTGCAGATGCCGGGCATGGATGGCCGGCAAAGCACCGAGGCGATTCGCCAATGGGAGCATGAGCGGCAAAGCACTCCGCTGCCCATCGTCGCCCTCACCGCCCACGCCATGGCCAACGAAAAACGCGCCCTGCTGCAAAGCGGCATGGACGACTACCTGACCAAGCCCATCAGCGAGCGGCAACTGGCCCAGGTGGTACTCAAATGGACCGGCCTGGCCCTGCGCAACCAGGGGCCGGAACGGGCCGGCGAACAGGGCCGCGTCGGCAGCGAGCTGCTGGTGCTTGACCCGGACGAAGGCCTGCGCCTGGCCGCCGGCAAGCCCGATCTCGCCGCCGATATGCTGGCGATGCTGCTGGCCTCCCTGGAAGCCGACCGCGAAGCGATTCGCCAGGCCCGCAACGCCAACGACCACAATGCCCTGATCGAACGGGTGCACCGCCTCCACGGCGCCACCCGCTACTGTGGCGTGCCGCAATTGCGCGCGGCCTGCCAGCGCAGCGAAACCCTGCTCAAGCAAGACGCGCCCAATGCCCGCCAAGCCTTGGACGAACTGGACGTCGCCATCGCTCGCCTCGCCGCCGAGGCCCGTGTCAGTGCCTGATCCATGGCAAGGGCCGGGCACGGCCCGCGTACCATGATCGTCAGCGCCCCCCCGTCACCGGATCGAAGGTCATACACCCCTGCCATTTGCGCGGCGTCTGCGTGCTAGCATACCGGCCATAATTTGGAGGACCCATGGTCGAACACGATTTCCGCTACAGCCTGATGAACCCGCAGCACACCCTGACCGAATGCCGCGCCCTGGTGCCGGGACGCTATCAGGTCACCGGCAACGGTGGCTCGATCCGCGCCGACGATGTCCTGCTGGTGACCCTCAAGGGCAGCAAGGACCTGTCCATGCGCCTGACCGTGGACACCGTTCGCCATCTGATCAACCCGCCCGGCCAATGGGTCGCGGTCGCCAAGGGGCCGGTCTTCGGCGAACTGGCGATCCACCAGTGGCAGGTCAACTGCGACAGTTGCGCCAAGGAACTGAACTTCGAATTCGCGGTGGACGCCAAGCTCGGCACCCCCGCGCAAAAGCCAGCCGCCACGGCGCGTATCGCCGAGCTGGGCTGGAAGACACAGGGCGAGAAACATCTGTGCCCGAGATGCCAGGAGGCAAAGTAATGAAACGCGTGGTGATTCTGGGAATGTTGGGCGCCGGCCTGTACGGCTGCGCCGGCGAACAGGTGCACTTGCAGCAGGATCACAGCTACGTGCTGGAGTGGATCGGCGAACGTCCGTTGATCGACAACAGCCATCTGACCGTCACCCTCGGCGACGATGGCCGGGCCTATGGCACCGGCGGCTGCAACCACTGGTTCGCGCCCTATACCCTGGAGGGCGGGAACCTGAGCTTCGGCAAAGTCGGCAGCACTCGCAAACTCTGCGCACCGGCGTTGATGGAGCAGGAAAAACGCTTCCTCCAGGCGCTGGAGAATGTCCAGCGCTGGGATATCTCGCCCATCGAGCAGGTGCGTTTCTGGCCGCAGGAAGGCCAGCCGCTGCGGCTGTGGTCGGAAGAAGGCTGAAGCTCAGCCGCGCAAGGCCTTGAGCTTGGCCAATACGCCTGCTGCGGTCTGCTCGCCCATCAACTGCTCGCGAACCTTGCCCTTGTCATCGATGATGTAGGTCACCGGCAAGGCTTCGCTGCGCGGCAGGTCGAAGAAGTCCGCCGGATCCTGGGCCAGCACCGTGAAACGGATGCCCAGGGTTTCACCGGCCTTGCGCAGGTCATCGCCCTGCAAACCGTCGAAATTCACCCCGAACACCTCCACCGGCTGGCCCTTGAGCTGCTCGGACAAGGCGTTCAATTGCGGAATCTCGGTACGGCACGGGCCACACCACTCGGCCCAGTAGTTGACCACCTTCCACTGTTTGTCCAGGCGCTCGGACGCGACCTTCTGGCCGTTCTGGTCGACGCCGTAATCGTTGCCGCAACCGCTCAGCAGCAACGCCCCCATCATCGCCAATGCGGCGGCCAATCGCCTTGCCATGTGCACAATCCCCCATCAAATACGTTATCGACTGCGACCCTTTACCTCACAAGGTTCAGGAGCGCTCGCCAGGCAGGTAGAATACCCGCCACCTTACGCAAGATGCGACCCGCACATGACCGATCTGACGCTTTATCACAACCCGCGCTGCTCGAAATCCCGCGGTGCGCTGGAACTGCTCCAGGGCCGTGGCCTCACGCCCATCGTCGTGCACTATCTGGAAACCCCGCTGGACGCCGCGCAGCTCAAGGCGTTGCTCGGCAAGCTCGGCATCGGCGCGCGGCAATTGCTGCGCACCGGCGAGGATGAGTACAAACAGTTGAAGCTGGCCGACAGCCAGCTCAGCGAAGAACAACTGATCGCCGCCATCGCCGCACACCCCAAGCTGATGGAGCGGCCGATCCTGGTGGTCGGTGACAAGGCGGTCATCGGTCGTCCACCGGAGAATGTGCTGGAGATCCTGCCGTGAGTGCACCTTACGTTCTGGTGTTGTTCTACAGCCGTAACGGTTCCACCCGCGAAATGGCCCGGCAGATTGCCCGCGGCGTCGAGCAGGCCGGACTGGAAGCGCGCCTGCGCACCGTACCGGCGATTTCCAGCCAGTGCGAAGCCGTGGCGCCGGAGATCCCCGAGGAAGGCGCGCTGTATGCCAGCCTCGATGACCTGAAAAACTGTGCGGCCCTGGCCCTCGGCAGCCCGACCCGTTTCGGCAATATGGCGGCGCCGCTGAAGTACTTTATCGACGGCACCAGCAACCTGTGGCTGACCGGTGCCCTGGTGGGCAAGCCGGCCGGGGTCTTTACCTCGACGTCGAGCCTCCATGGCGGCCAGGAAAGCACCTTGTTGTCGATGCTGCTGCCGCTGTTGCACCACGGTATGCTGGTCACCGGCCTGCCCTACAGCGAGTCGGCCTTGCTCGACACCCGTGGTGGTGGCACGCCCTATGGCGCCAGCCACCATACCGGCATCGACGGCAAGCGCGCGTTGGACGAACATGAAATCGCCTTGTGCCGGGCACTCGGCCTGCGTCTGGCGAAGACCGCCCTGAGCCTGGAGAACGGCCGTGGCTAGGAAGCCTAAAGTGTTGCCGTCCGAGGCCTGGCTGGAGCCGCGTGTGCGCTGGAGCCGTGGCTTGGCGCTGGTGTGCTTTTTCGGTCTGGCAGTCCTGCTGAGCGTCTATTACCCGGTGTTCGCCGACCTGCATGGCGCACGATCCTGGGCGATCCTGTTCGTCGTACTGGTGCCGCTGCTGCTGTTGTTACCAGGCATGTTGCAGGGCAGCGCTCGCGGGCACTCGTTCACCTGCTATGTGATGAACCTGTATTTCATACAGGGGGTATTGGCGGCGTTCGATCCCAACCGGCAACTGTTCGGCTTCCTGGAGATCGGCATGAGCGTGGCGGTGTTCTGCAGCGCGATGGTCTATGTGCGCTGGCGTCATCAGTTGAATCGGCGGTTGGCCGGAGAAGGCCAGGTTCAAGCCGTGTAGCGCCTGGACTGACGTTTTCGCGGGCAAGCCCTGCTCCTACAGGATTGTGGTGGATACAAGATTTGTGTTCGAAGCAGAACTGTAGGAGCAGGGCTTGCCCGCGAAGAACGATAACGCGGTCTATCGCCCGAACCGGAATCCATGTTCTTCAATGATTGGTGGTGTACGCCAACATCATCGACAGCTGGCACATCGGCCGGCCACTCTCGGCATGCCACTGGTTGAAGGCGTCCTGCACGATCGCCAGATCCCGCAGGCTGGTGGGCACCTTGTCGACGATCTTCTGCGCATTCAGCGCCGCCACCACGTCATAGGTCGGAACGAAGGTGTCCTTGCCGACCATCCGCAGAAAACGCGGCGCCGATAGCCCGCCCAACTGATGGCCGTGCTTGGCCAGGTACTTCCACAACCCGGTGATTTCAGTGACCGGCCAATCGGCGATCAACGCGCCAAAACTGCCCTTCTCCCTGGCCACGTCCAACACCATCTGCGCATTGCGCGGCACGCTCTTGAGCTTGCCCAGGTGACGAATGATTCGCGCATCCTGCATCAGGCGCTCCAGATGCTCGGCGCCCATCAACACCACTTTTTCCGGGTCGAAGCCGAAAAACACCTGCTCGAACACCGGCCACTTGGCGTCCACCAGGCTGTGCTTGAGGCCGGCGCGAAAGACCCGCAAGGCGATCATCGACAGATAACGGTCGTCCGGCAGTTCACGCAGTTGCTGCGAACTGGCCGGCACCGGTAATTCAGCCTCCAGCGCGGCGGCCGAACCGAAGCGGTTCAGGCAGTACTCATGCAACCATTTGTAATCGCGCATTCAGAGGTTCACTACGTTGACGAAGCGCGATGCGGCGGTCTCATCGATTCGAAGGTGGGTAAAGTCGAACAGGTTGCGGTCGGCCAGCTGCGATGGCACGACATTCTGCAAACCACGGAAGATGCTTTCGGTACGCCCGGGGGTCTTGCGCTCCCACTCCTGGAGCATGTCCTTGACCACCTGGCGCTGCAGGTTTTCCTGGGAGCCGCAGAGGTTGCAGGGAATGATCGGGAATTGCTTGAGGTCCGAATAGGCCTGGATGTCCTTCTCGCTGCAATAGGCCAGCGGCCGGATCACCACGTTACGTCCGTCGTCGGCCCGCAGCTTGGGCGGCATGGCCTTGAGCGAGCCGTTGTAGAACATATTGAGGAAAAAGGTTTCGACGATATCGTCGCGGTGATGCCCCAGGGCCATCTTGGTCGCGCCGATCTCGTCGGCGAAGGTGTACAGCGTGCCCCGACGCAGGCGCGAACACAGGGAGCAGGTGGTCTTGCCTTCGGGGATCAGTTCCTTGACCACCGAGTAGGTATCCTTCTCGACGATGTGATACTCCACGCCCAGCGCTTTCAGGTAGGCGGGCAGTACATGTTCGGGGAAACCGGGCTGCTTCTGGTCCATGTTCACGGCGACGATGTCGAACTTGATCGGCGCCACTTTCTGCAAGTGCATCAGAACGTCGAGCATGGTGTAGCTGTCCTTGCCGCCGGACAGGCAGACCATGACCTTGTCACCCTCTTCAATCATGTTGAAGTCGGCGATCGCCTCACCCGCTTGGCGGCGCAGGCGTTTCTGCAGTTTGTTCTGATTGACCGAAAGAGTGCCCATAGCTCTTGCCCTAACCCTTGAAATCCGCGCGAGGTGTGTCGAAAAGCCGATTATTTTACCTATAAACCGGCGTGGGGCGAAGACGGCGCAACAGCCTCTGTTCAAGCTGGGGGTTCACAACCAAATACGACAATGCGATTACAGTCCCGCCCGACAGTTCGATTTGCTCTAAAGCGTGCGGCTCGCCCTCCCTATACTGCGATATAAGGTCGCATATAAATCCAGACCTGACTTCGGCCACTTGGCCCGCAGGCGCTCCACCGGGGGGCGATGGCAATAACAAAAGGAGTGACTGGCATGATCCATCACGTAGTCGGACTGTTCACCCACCCTGATCAGGAATGGCGACAAATCCGTGGCGACGCCGAGGAAAGCATCGGCCATATGTACCTCACCCACACCCTGATCCTCGCCGCCATCCCGGCCATTTCGGCCTTTATCGGCACCACCCGGATCGGCTGGGTCATCGGCAACCGCGCGCCAGTGATGCTGACCCAGGACAGCGCCATCTGGATGACCCTCATGTCCTATATCGCCATGCTCGGCGGTGTGGCGGTGATGGGCGCATTTATCCACTGGATGGCCCGCACCTACGACGCCAATCCGAGCCTGGCCCGTTGCGTGGCCTTCGCCACCTACACCGCCACACCGCTGTTCATCGGCGGCCTGGCGGCGCTCTATCCGCATATGTGGCTGGGGATGATCGTCGGCACGGCGGCCATCTGCTACACCGTCTATCTGCTGTACGTCGGCCTGCCGACCTTTATGAACATCCCTTCGGACGAAGGCTTCCTGTTCTCCAGTTCCGTCCTGGCTGTCGGCCTGGTGGTGCTGGTGGCGATCATGGCCTTTACCGTGATCGTCTGGGGGCTGGGCGTCGGCCCGGTGTACACCAACTGAATAAAACAAAGCCATAACTGCCAACACAGGCCGCCGCAAGGCGGCCTTTTAACGCGCCACGACCATTCGGCGCCTGGCGGATTCGGAAATCCCCGGGTTTACGGCATACTCGACGCCTCTGGAGATCCGTACAGCATGCCCGAGCAACTCAAGACCCGCGTCGAAGACTGTTTCCAACAAGCCGAATCCTTTTTCAAACGAGCTTTCAAGCGTCCTGTGGTCAGCCTCAAGCTGCATGGCCAGAAGGCTGGCGTGGCGCATTTGCATGAAAACCTGCTGCGTTTCAATCCGCAGCTGTACCGGGAAAACAGCGAAGACTTCCTCAAGCAGACCGTGGCCCACGAGGTCGCGCACCTGATCGCCCATCAGTTGTTCGGCGAACGTATCCAGCCCCATGGCGAGGAATGGCAGTTGATCATGCGCGGGGTCTACGAACTGCCGCCCAATCGTTGCCACACCTATGAGGTCCAGCGCCGCCGGGTGACGCGGTATATCTACCGCTGTCCGTGCGCTGAAAGCGACTTTGCGTTTTCGGCCCAGCGCCATCGGTTGGTGAGCGAGGGCCGGCGTTATCTGTGCCGGCGTTGTCGGCATACCCTGGTGTTCAGTGGTGAAATGCGGGTGGAGTAAGTTTTTTACGTGATGGTGGCCTTACCGGCCTCTTCGCGGGCAAGCCCTGCTCCTACAGTTCTGTGGGGAACGCAGGATTTGTGTTCGACACCGAACTGTAGGAGCAGGGCTTGCCCGCGAAAGCGATAGAACAGGCGCAACAGCATCAGGCCATGACACCAGCCTCTCGCAACACCGCTATCCGCTCTTCGCTGTACCCCAGTTCGCGCAACACCTCATCACCATGTTCACCCAACCGTGCGCCGATATGCCTGGGCGTCGGCAACCCCAGGGAAAACTTCAACGGACAGGCCATCTGCGCCTGCGTGCTGCCATCCCCACGGGGCACCTGCACCACCACCTCCCGGGCCTGCAACTGCGGATGCCCGACCGCCTCGCCCAAGCTGAGCACCGGCTCGACGCAAGCATCCAGCCCGGCAAACAAAGCGCACAACTCATCGAAATCACGTTGTTCAAACTCGATCTGCAACGCCTGCTTCAACGCCTGTTGCACCTCAGGCTCGGACGACAGCCCTTGAACCGCCAACTCCGCTCGCCCCAATGCCCCGCACAACTGCTGCATAAACGCCGGTTCCAGACTCCCCACGGCAAACCAGCGCCCTTCCCGACTACGGTAATAGTCGTAGAAACTGCCGCCATTGAGCATCTGCCCCTCGGGCGCAGGCGCGACCCCGCAAGCGAGAAACCCCGCCCCAGCCATGGCATTCAGGCTGAAGGCACAGTCGGTCATGCTGACATCGACGTATTGCCCCAACCCCGTCTGCTGCCGGGCGATCACCGCCGCCAGTAAGCCGATCACCCCGTGCAACGAACCGCCCGCCACATCCGCCACCTGCATCGCCAGGGGCAGCGGCCCTCCCTCCCGGCGCCCGGTGTAGCTGGCCAACCCCGACAACGCCAGGTAGTTGATGTCATGGCCGGCGCGATCACGGAAAGGACCGGTCTGCCCGTAGCCGGTGATCGACACATAGATCAAGCGCGGATTGATCGCCTTCAGGGCTTCATAACCCAGCCCCAGCCGATCCATCACCCCGGGACGGAACTGCTCCAGGACGATGTCATGCTCGCGCACCAGGTCATGGATCACCGCCACCGCTCCGGCCTGTTTCAAATCCAGGGCCAGGCTGCGCTTGTTGCGATTGAGCCAGGCGTGGCTGGCGGAAATGTCGCGATCGTGGGGCGGCCATACCCGCAGCAGGTCCAGGCGCGCGGGTGATTCGATGCGTAACACCTCGGCGCCCATGTCCGCCAGCAACAACGAGGCGAACGGCCCCGGCAGCAATGTCGAGAAATCCAGTACCTTGAGTGACGCCAGCGGACCGTGCATGGGCTTGCCCTTTTTCCAGATCGACAGGCCCCAGCGTAGGCAGCCGGCCACCTGGCGGCAAGCACCACACTGCTCAGCAGTCCTGACGCCAGACACAAGCCGGCTTGCTGGCGAGGGCGGCTCATCAGGCGACAACGATGTCGACGGCCAGACCGCAATCGCCAGCAAGCCGACTCCTACAAGGGCCGCGGATATATCGGGATACCGCCCATACATATGAAAAAACCCATCCGAAGATGGGTTTTCTCAACTTACCGCTGAAGCTTACTTGACGCTTGGCGCCGAGCCTTCGGCTACGCCCAGGTCGTCCAGTGCGCGTTCGTCTTCAATACCACGACCACCGGAAGCCAGTTCCGTGTGCAGTTTGTCTTCGTCCAGTTCCTTGACCCACTTGGCCACCACCAGGGTCGCCACGGCGTTGCCCACCAGGTTGGTCAGGGCACGGGCTTCGGACATGAAGCGGTCGATACCGAGGATCAGTGCCAGGCCGGCCACCGGCAGGTGACCTACGGCCGACAGGGTCGCCGCCAGTACGATGAAACCACTACCGGTCACGCCCGCCGCGCCCTTGGAGGACAGCAGCAACACCAGCAACAGGGTGATCTGGTGGGTGATGTCCATGTGGGTGTCAGTCGCTTGAGCGATGAACACGGCCGCCATGGTCAGGTAGATCGAGGTACCGTCGAGGTTGAAGGAGTAACCGGTCGGGATCACCAGGCCGACAACCGATTTCTTCGCGCCCAGGCGTTCCATCTTGACCAGCATGCGCGGCAGGGCCGATTCCGAAGAGGAAGTCCCCAGTACGATCAGCAGTTCTTCACGGATGTAACGAACCAGTTTCAACACGCTGAAGCCGTGTGCGCGGCAGATGGCGCCCAGCACCACCACCACGAACAGGATGCAGGTGATGTAGAAGCAGATCATCAGCTGGCCCAGTTGCACCAGGGAGCTCACACCGTAGGCACCGATGGTGAAGGCCATGGCACCCAGCGCACCCAGGGGCGCCAGCTTCATGATCATGTTGATGATGTTGAACATCACGTGGGCGAAACGATCGATGAACTCCAGCAGCGGCTTGCCATAGGCACCCAGGCGATGCAGGGCGAAACCGAAGATCACCGAGAACATCAGCACTTGCAGGATATCGCCGTTGGCGAAGGCACCGACGATGGTGTTCGGGATCACGTTGAGGATGAAGCCAACCACGCTCTGGTCTGCGCCAGCGGTGACGTAGGCCGCGACTTTCGAAGCGTCCAGGGTGGCCACGTCGATGTGCATGCCGTTACCCGGCTGGATCACGTTGACCACGACCAGGCCGATCAGCAGGGCGATGGTCGAAACCACTTCGAAGTACAGCAGCGCGTAGCCGCCGGTCTTGCCGACCGCTTTCATGCTCTGCATGCCGGCGATGCCGCTGACAACGGTGCAGAAGATGATCGGGGCAATGACCATTTTGATCAGCTTGATGAAGCCGTCACCCAGTGGCTTGAGGGCCACGGCGGTCTGTGGGTAGAAATGGCCGAGCAGGATGCCGATAGCGATAGCTACGACCACCTGGAAATACAGGGATTTGTACAGTGGCTGACGAGTCGTCATTGCAAAGTTCCTCAAGAGATCACACGCCCGTTATCCATCAGCGGCCATGGGACCTGAAGCACGAACCCTCCTGCACCGGAGGGATTTTTGTTTTTTGTCGAACTGCGTGGGCAGACCTCTTATCTCTTCGCAAAGCCCGTGCCACTTTTACAAAATCGCGGCAAAGCCTTTAGCCATCATCCCTTGCGGGGGTTATCGCGCTCCGCCCCTATAGCATAGATGGCGGATTTCCGCCCATCCACCCCAAAGCACCCGAGGTTTTGGCGGATATCCGCCTTGTCCCTGCGTCATTTCCATGACTAACATCGGCCACCCAATGGACGGAAGCGCCCCATGCGTGAACGCAGTATCGCCAGCCACTTCGCCCGCGCCGCCCTGGAAGGGGCACGTCGGCAGGGTCACGACTGCGCGCCGCTGCTGCAACGCCTGGGCATCGCCGCGCAGTGGCTCGACGAGCCGCGGGCGCGCCTGGCGCCGGAGCAGTTCACCCAGTTGCTGCAAGGGCTCTGGCTGGAGCTGGACGACGAATACCTGGGGTTCGGCCAGAGCCGCTGCCGACGCGGCACCTTCGCCATGATGATGCATGCGCTGATTCATTGTCCGACGCTGGAAAAGGCCCTGGACCGTGGCCTGCGGTTCTACGGCCTGTTCCCCGACGCCCCACGCCTGCAGCTCAGCCGCGAAGGCGACTGCACGCGCCTGAGCCTGGATGCCTCGAACCTGTGGGACCCGGATCACTTTCTCAGCGAATGCCTGCTGGTGGTCTGGCACCGCCTGGGCAGTTGGCTGATCGGCCAGCGTATTCGCCTGCTCGAGGCCGACTTCGGTTACCCGAGGCCCGACCACGCCAGTGAATACGACCTGTTGTTTCCCTGTCCCCTGACCTTCGACGCCGCCAGCAGCAGCCTGCTGTTCAGCAGCCGTTACCTGGGCCTGCCGTTGCAACAGGATGAACGCACGCTCAAGCAGTTCCTCGGTCGCGCCCCCGCCGACCTGCTGGCCCGTCCTGACGACGGCGACAGCCTGAGCAGCCAACTGCGGCGCCTGCTCAGTCGGGATGCCAGTCGCTGGCCGGACCTGGAGGCGGTCGCCCAGCACCTGCATATCAGCCCGCAAACCCTGCGGCGGCACCTGCGCGAGGAAGGCACGAGTTTTCAGGAACTCAAGGATCAACTGCGGCGGGACATCGCCATCTACCACTTGGGCCGCAGCGAACTGTCATTGCAACAGATCGCCGAACAGCTGGGTTTTTCCGAGCCCTCGGCCTTTCACCGGGCCTTCAAGAAATGGACCGGCCTGACCCCCGGGGCCTATCGCGCCCAGGAACTGTAGAGGCGCGCCCGGCGGTTATTGCGGCGGGAAATGAATGCGGAACGATGCGCCCCCCAGGGTCGAATCCCCCAGGGTCATCTCGGCGTCGTAGCTCTGGATGATGTCCTGGACCACCGCCAGGCCGATGCCCTGCCCCGGGTGCTGGCGGTCCAGGCGCTCGCCACGTTGCAGAACACGCGCCCGCTGGTCGGGTGGCACCCCCGGCCCGTCGTCCTCGACATACACCTCGATGCCCTGCAAACCTCGGCGCAGGCTGACCCGCACCTTGCCCAGACACAGGCGGTAGGCGTTCTCCAACAGGTTGCCCAACAGTTCCAGCAACGCCCCCTGCTCGATCGGCACATGACTGAACTGCGGCACGTCGATGGCGACCACCACCTGTTTGTCGCGATAGACCTTGTCCAGGGTGCTACACAGACTGTCGAGCACCGGGCGCAGTTCGACCTGGTGCCGAACCAGGCCGCTCTTGCGCAGGCTGGCGCGCTGCAACTGGTAGCTGATCTGCTGGTTCATCCGTTCGATCTGGCTCTGCAGGACCCGGGCCTGATCGCGATCCTGGGGGCGCTGCGCCATCCCCTCGCTGACCCCTTGCAGAACCGCCAGGGGCGTTTTCAGGCTGTGGGCCAGATCGTCCAGGGAATCGCGATAACGGCTGCGCTGCTCGCGCTCGCTGCGCAACAAGCGGTTGAGGGAACCGGTCAGGCGCAGCAGTTCCCGCGGATGCTCCTCGCTGAGGCTTTCCAGCTCGCCGCTCTCGATCTGGTCCAGTTCCTGGCTCAACCGCCGCAGCGCGCGCAGGCCCCAGGTCAGGCCGAGCCAGAGCAGCGCCAGCAGCACGGACAAGGCCGCGCCGAAGCCCAGGTAGAGTTTTTCCCGCAGGCCGGCCAGGGTCATGTTGTATTCGCGCATCGGCTGCAGGGCGACAAAGCTGTAGGCGGCGCTCTTGCCGCCGAGCAACTTGACCTCGACGTCGTAGACGAAGAACTCGTTGCCGTTGTCCTCGCGGATTTTCGCGAACTCGTTGCCGCGCCCGTCATACCGCGGACGGTAGTTGATGTGCTCTTCCTGGGTTGCCCGCGAACGCCAGACCAGGCGCCCGTCGCGGTCGAAGATATAGCCCAGCAGGCGGCTGTCGGGCAGGTTGAATCGCTCGTCGGGGAGCAGATCGGGCATTTGCAGTTTCTGTTTTTCGATGCGCGCCGCGGAAATCAGCGTGGTCACATCCGAAGCCAGGCGTTGCTCGATGGAATCCTGCAAGGCCAGGCTGAACGCCCCCTGCATCGCCGGCAACAAGGCCAACATGAACAATATCGCCAGGATGGTGGCGGCCAGCATCAGCCGCACCCGTAGCGAACGAATCACCGGCAGCGCTCGTTGAACAGGTAGCCCAGGCCCCGCACGGTATCGATAGGTTTGAACCCGACCGGCCCTTCCAGCTTGCGCCGCAAGCGCCCGACCAGTACCTCGATCACATTCGGATCACGCTCGTCGTCGTCCGGGTACAACTGCTCCATCAGGCGATCCTTGGCCACCACCTGCTGGTGGTGACGCATCAGGTATTCGAGAATCCGGTATTCGTAGGCCGTCAGCGCCAGGGGCTGGTCGTCGAGGGAGGCCTGCTTGCGATTGAGGTCCAGCAGCAGGGGGCCGGCGGTGATGGTCGACTGGGTGAAACCGCTGGAGCGCCGCAGCAAGGCATTCATTCGCGCCTCCAGTTCCTCGAACTGGAAGGGCTTGACCAGATAGTCGTCGGCACCGGCGGCCAGGCCTTCGACCTTGTCCTGCCAGTTGCCACGCGCGGTGAGGATCAGGATCGGGAAAACCTTGCCGCGCGAGCGCAGTTGGCGGATCAGATCCAGTCCGCCCATGCCCGGCAGGCCGAGATCGATCACCGCCAGGTCATGATGGAACTGCTCGGTCTGGTACAGCGCCTCTTCGGCATTGCCCACCGCCTCGACCACATGACCACTGTCGCTCAAGCGGGTCTGCAAGTGATGGCGCAACAACGCCTCGTCTTCTACCACCAGCAATTTCATAATGCTCTCCCAACGCTACCGGCATCGCTTCGCCCATAACGGTAACTCAGTTCAGCCAAAGTGTTTCATGAAAGACACGGCCGACCGGCCAGGAGCAGATTTGCGCATCATCATTGTTACAGAGTAAACAAGTGGCCCTGAACTCCCCCTGAACACATTTGGATGGACAAGGGAATCGGCTCTGGAAAGCGCCGTTCCAACCCGGCAAAATGCCCGCCATGAACAACCTCCCCGCCCTGCCCGTTTGCTGCACGCCCCTCGACGCCCATTGGCCGTTGCCCGAGGCTCTGGCGCATAGCGTCTTGCTCAGCACCCGATTCAACCCGTCGCAGCTCGCCGCGGACGACTTCCAGCGTAGCCGCATCGATCCGCCGGCCAGTATTCAGCGCTCGGTGGCCAAGCGCCAGGCCGAATTCCTCGCCGGGCGCCTCTGTGCCCGCGCCGCCCTGCGGCAGTTGGACGGTACCGACAGCGTTCCGGCCATCGGTGAGGACCGTGCGCCGATCTGGCCGGCCCATATCACCGGCTCTATCACCCATGGCACCGGCCGGGCCGCCGCCATCGTCGCGCCTAAATCCCACTGGCGGGGCCTGGGGATGGACCTGGAAGACCTGCTGAGCGCAGAACGAGCCGAGCGACTGGCCGGCGAAATCCTCATTCCAGCCGAAATGCAGCGCATGGCCGCAGGTTCCGCCGAGCAGATCGCCCTGCTGGTGACCCTGACCTTCTCGGTCAAGGAAAGCCTGTTCAAGGCGCTCTACCCGCTGGTGCACAAACGCTTTTACTTCGAGCACGCCGAAGTGCTGGAGTGGGATATCAGCGGGCAGGTGCGCTTGCGCCTGCTGACCGACCTGTCCAGTGAATGGTGCCACGGCACAGAGTTGCAGGCGCAGTTCGGCCTGCATGACGGGCAATTGCTGAGCCTGGTCGCCATCCCGGCGTGAACCGCCGCGTCAGGCCTTGTCCTGATAACGCGGCCAGCTCAGGCTGAAGCACGCGCCATCAAGCAACTGGCTCTTGCCGATCAGCGCCCGGCCGTCGTGCCAGTGGATGATCCGGCGCACGATGGACAACCCCAGGCCATGCCCGCCCGAAGCCCGGGTCCGGCTGTCATCCAGGCGCATGAACGGCGTGAAGATCCGCTCCCAGGCACTTTCCGGCACCCCGGGGCCGTCGTCCTCGACATCCACCCGGCAGCGCAAGGGCCCGACCTGGTAGCTGATGCAGACCTGCGACTGCGCATGGCGCATCGCGTTGCTGACCAGGTTCTGCAAAGCCCGGTGCAGGTAACGCGGCTCGGCCTCGACCCACACCTCGTCCCCGGCGGCCAGCGGAAAGCACAGCCCGCGCGTCACCCGCACCTCCACCCGCAACGGTGCCAACTCGCCGATCACCTGGTCGACCAGGGCACTGAGGTCGATCCGCTGGAAACTCAACGCCGGGGTGCCTTGCTCCAGCCGGGCGTAGGTCAGCATCTCGTCCACCAGCCGGTCGAGGTCCTGGATATCGCCGTCCATGCCTTCCATATACTTGTGCCGCGCCTCGGGCGTCTGCGCATCGCCAATCATTTCCAGGCCGAAACGCAGGCGCGCCACCGGCGTGCGCAGTTCGTGGGACACCGCTCGCACCAATTCGCGCTGGATCATCAGCGAGCGTTGCAAGTGCTCGGCCATGCCATTAAATGCCGCGGCCAGGCGCCCGATGGAGTCCGCGCCAGCGGCCGGCACGCGGGTTTCCAGATTGCCCTGGGCCAGCCGCGTGGCCGCCGACTCCACTGCGCGCAGGCGCCGTTCCAACTGTCGCACCAGCAGGTAGACGATCAGGCCGATCAGGCTCAAACCGAGCACGGCAATCAATACCAGCCATTGCGCCGGATAGGGATTCATCTGGTACAGCGGACCGATTTCCAGGACCCAGGGCGTACCGGACAGGCCGGCAAACACCCGGATCGAATCGCCACCCTTGCCCAGGGCCATGACCGTATCGCCTTCGCTGATCCGCCGGCGCTGGTCTTCATCCATATCGGCCTGGTCCGGGGTGACCAGCTTCATGTCGAAACCAAAGCCCTTGTCACGCTTGAGCGCCGCCAGGCGTGCCGGCTGCTCGGCATCGGGGTAGCGCACCAGTTCGTCGGCCAACAGGTAGATGGTCGCCCGGGCCAACTGCTCGCTGATCTGCTGGACCTCGCCTGTTAATACCAACTGCTCCGAGTCACTGAGCAATCGATAGATCTTCGCCGCATAAGGCCCGGTCTGTTCCACCAGGGCCTGGCCGCGCAGCACCCGGGTACGCTGGCCGAGATCCAGGTGCACATCGGCCAGCAGCTGCAAGGACAGTGGAATACCCAGCAGTCGCTCCCATATCGCCAGGGCCCGACGGCGCTCGATTTCGTCCATCGGCCGCAGGTTGTCGGCCATCAGCGAGAAGGTGCCATGGGCCAGGTGCTCGCGGTATTGCTCGCCGCGCACCTGGTTGAGCAGGTGCAGGGCCAGCACCCCGAGCAACGCCACCAGCACCAGGGCGGCACACATGCCACCGTAGATGCGCAGGAAGATCGAGTTCACGACGGCAGGTCTGCGAACGCTTCAGGGACAAATAGATAGCCTTTGCTGCGAACGGTCTTGATCAGCCGCGGGTGCTCGGGGTCATCGCCGATTTTCGGGCGGATGCGCGAAATACGCACATCGATGGAGCGGTCCTGGCCGTCATAACCGATGCCACGCAAGGCGGTGAAGATTTCTTCCCGCGAGAGGATCCGCCCGGCATTCGCCACCAGCAGCCAGAGCAGATCGAACTCGGCGCTGGTCAGTTCGATCCCCGCCCCGCTCAGCCAGGCCTCGCGCAAGGCGTTGTCGATCAGCAGCGGGCCGAACTGCAGGCGCCGGACCTTTTCCTCGGCCGCGCCCTGGAGCGGCTCGCCGCGCCGCAGCAGCGCGCGGATCCGTGCCAGCAACAGGCGCGGGCGCACCGGCTTGCAGACATAATCATCGGCCCCCAGGTCCAGCCCCTGGATCTGGTCGAGGTCGTCGGTGCGCGCGGTCAGCATCAGGATCACCCCGTCGTAGCGCTCGCGCACCTTGCGGCAGATGCTCAGGCCATCCTCGCCGGGCAGCATCAGGTCGAGAATCACCAGGTCGGGCTGCTCGGCGATAATCCGCGCGGCGGCCCGGGCACCGTTGCCCTCGATGGAGACCCGCAAGCCGTTGCTCTCCAGATACTCGCGAGTCAACTCGGCCAGACGCTGGTCATCCTCGACTATCAATACCTGCCAGGCTTGCTCCACGGGCGACCTCTGCGTGCAAATGTTCAGCGTTGAAAGGCTCCGCCCGTCTTTTTGTCATGATTCAGGCAGATATAGAAAGGGTAAGGCCGGCCGATTGTAGCAACGACCGGGTCATTGCACACACGTCAGGATTCGCGCTCGGTCATGGGCTTTTTTTGTGATAGGGTTCGCGCCCGCAAAAATCCACGCACGTGGTCCGCAGCGGTAAAAAACAATGACAGGCGGCGTAATCCCGGCCTGCCGCGGCCTACGCGCGGTTTCAGGCTTTCATACACAAATTACGCACAGATTTATCCACAGGCAGTACATTGCAATCATCCCCCAAAACGCATTATCTTGTATCTCGGCAGCAAAAAAACCCAACATGTAGGGTTTTCGCCCAAAATCCCCAACCACATTTCGCGTCAGGAACTCAAGCTCTTTTCTTGCATCCGCGGGGTTGAACTAAACACCGATTTGAAAGCCCAAACCGCATACGCGGATGGCAGCCGTTCTTCCTTCTTGCGTGGGAAAACGGTACGGGTGTTGCAGGACAAAACTGTCACCCATCAGGAATACCGTTTCGGGTCAGCGACCCGCAGCGTTGCAAACTTCGGCAAGGAAGCGGCGCCCGAAAGCCCTCTTCCCCTGTCCCGAAGTGGTTATGCCCGACATCGTTCGGTTGTAGTGCTTCAGGACAGAACGGTGGGCACCTTCATGGTGCCCAAACAAACATAGAGAACGTGGAGACACCCATGCAAACCGACACAACTCGCGAGAACCCGCAAGGCACCGTGCCGCAGGCCGCCGATTCGAATCTGGATCTGTCCGCCACCGCGCCGGGCCAACTGCGCGTGATCAAGCGTAACGGCACTGTCGTTCCTTATACCGATGACAAGATCACCGTCGCCATCACCAAAGCGTTCCTCGCAGTTGAAGGCGGCACCGCCGCCGCCTCGTCGCGCATCCACGACACCGTTGCCCGCCTGACCGAACAGGTCACCGCGACCTTCAAACGGCGCATGCCTTCGGGCGGCACCATCCACATCGAAGAAATCCAGGACCAGGTCGAACTGGCCCTGATGCGTGCCGGCGAACAGAAAGTCGCCCGTGACTATGTGATCTACCGTGATTCGCGGGCCAAGGAACGCGCCATCCGCGCCCCTTCCGAAGAGCCGGTCAACGCTCACCCGTCGATCCGCATCACCCGCGCCGACGGCAGCGTCGCGCCACTGGACATGGGTCGCCTGAACACCATCGTCACTGAAGCCTGCGAAGGTCTGGAAGAAGTCGACGGCGACCTGATCCAGCGCGAAACCCTGAAGAACCTCTACGACGGCGTAGCCCTGAAAGACGTCAACACCGCCCTGGTGATGACCGCCCGGACCCTGGTGGAGCGCGAGCCGAACTACTCCTTCGTGACCGCTCGCCTGCTGATGGACACCCTGCGTGCCGAAGGCCTGAGCTTCCTCGAAGTCGCCGACAGCGCCACCCACCACGAAATGGCCGAGCTGTACGCCAAGGCCCTGCCGTCCTACATCGCCAAGGGTATCGAATTCGAACTGCTGAACCCGGTCCTGGCCGAGTTCGACCTGGAAAAGCTCGGCAAGGCGATCAACCACGAGCGCGACCAGCAGTTCACCTACCTGGGCCTGCAGACCCTGTACGACCGTTACTTCATCCACAAGGACGGCGTGCGTTTCGAACTGCCACAGATCTTCTTCATGCGCGTGGCCATGGGCCTGGCGATCGAAGAGAAGCAACGTGAAGAGCGTGCCATCGAGTTCTACAACCTGTTGTCGTCCTTCGACTACATGGCATCGACCCCGACCCTGTTCAACGCCGGTACCCTGCGTCCACAGCTGTCGAGCTGCTACCTGACCACCGTGCCGGACGACCTGTCGGGCATCTACCACGCGATCCACGACAACGCCATGCTGTCGAAATTCGCCGGTGGCCTGGGCAACGACTGGACGCCGGTGCGCGCACTGGGTTCGTACATCAAG
This sequence comes from Pseudomonas sp. MWU12-2319, assembly GCF_023242525.1. NCBI lineage: Bacteria > Pseudomonadati > Pseudomonadota > Gammaproteobacteria > Pseudomonadales > Pseudomonadaceae > Pseudomonas > Pseudomonas sp. MWU12-2319. The sequence continues at coordinate 22,059 of NZ_JALJES010000019.1, read as the reverse complement.
GGCACCAACGGCAAATCCCAGGGCGTCGTGCCGTTCCTCAAAGTGGTCAACGACACCGCCGTAGCGGTCAACCAGGGCGGCAAGCGCAAGGGCGCGGTCTGTGCCTATCTGGAAACCTGGCACATGGACATTGAAGAGTTCATCGAGCTGCGCAAGAACACCGGTGATGATCGTCGTCGCACCCACGACATGAACACCGCCAACTGGATCCCTGACCTGTTCATGAAGCGCGTCTTCGATGACGGCAAGTGGACCCTGTTCTCGCCATCGGAAGTGCCGGACCTGCACGACCTGACCGGCAAGGCTTTCGAAGAGCGCTACGAGTACTACGAAGCCCTGACCGAGTACAACAAGATCAAGTTGTTCAAGGTCGTCCAGGCCAAGGACCTGTGGCGCAAGATGCTCTCCATGCTGTTCGAAACCGGCCACCCATGGCTGACCTTCAAGGACCCGTGCAACCTGCGCAGCCCGCAGCAACACGTGGGCGTGGTGCACAGCTCGAACCTGTGCACCGAGATCACCTTGAACACCAACAAGGACGAGATCGCCGTCTGCAACCTGGGCTCGATCAACCTGCCGAACCACATCGTCAACGGCCAGCTGGACAAGGCCAAGCTGCAACGCACCGTGAACACCGCCGTGCGCATGCTCGACAACGTGATCGACATCAACTACTACTCGGTGCCGCAAGCGAAGAACTCCAACTTCAAGCACCGTCCGGTCGGCCTGGGCATCATGGGCTTCCAGGATGCGCTGTACCTGCAGCACATCCCCTACGGTTCGGATGCCGCCGTCGACTTCGCCGACAAGTCCATGGAAGCGGTCAGCTACTTCGCGATCCAGGCGTCCTGCGACCTGGCCGACGAGCGTGGCGCCTACGAGACGTTCCAGGGTTCGCTGTGGTCCAAGGGCGTCCTGCCGCTGGATTCGCAACAGATCCTGATCGAGTCCCGTGGCCAGAAGTACATCGATGTCGACCTGACCGAAAGCCTGGACTGGGCACCGGTTCGCGCCCGTGTACAGAAAGGCATTCGTAACTCCAACATCATGGCCATCGCACCGACCGCGACCATCGCCAACATCACTGGCGTTTCGCAGTCGATCGAACCGACCTACCAGAACCTGTATGTGAAATCGAACCTGTCGGGCGAATTCACCGTGATCAACCCGTACCTGGTTCGCGACCTGAAGGCTCGCGGTCTGTGGGACTCGGTCATGATCAACGACCTGAAGTACTACGACGGTTCCGTGCAGCAGATCGAACGCATTCCGCAAGAGCTCAAGGAGCTGTATGCGACCGCGTTCGAAGTGGAAACCAAGTGGATCGTCGATGCCGCCAGCCGTCGCCAGAAGTGGATCGACCAGGCGCAGTCGCTGAACCTGTACATCGCCGGTGCTTCGGGCAAGAAACTCGACGTGACCTACCGCATGGCCTGGTACCGTGGTCTGAAGACCACCTACTACCTCCGTGCCCTGGCCGCGACCAGCACCGAGAAGTCGACCATCAACACCGGCAAGCTGAACGCTGTTTCCAGCGGCGGCAACCACGGCGACGATTCGGTCCTGGCGGCACCTACCGCGCCAGCCGGCCCGGCGCCAGTGCCAAAGGCCTGTGCGATCGACGAGCCGGATTGCGAAGCTTGCCAATAAGCTGAGCCAGACCCGCGCCTTACCGCGCGGGTTGAGACCCCCCCGTCAGGCCTTGGGCCTGGCGGGGGTTTTCTTTTGCCTGCCTTTTTGTAGGAGCCAGCTTGCCGGCAATGGTGCCCTCACGGCCGCCAAAAGCTTTCACGGGCAAGATCGCAGGCACAAAAAAGCCCCATTCAAGGGGCTTTCTTGCCAAGCGTTTTCAGCTAAGCCGCATCACGCCATCTGGATAATGGTCTGCATGATGGAGCTCTGGGTGGAGATGGTCTTGGCGTTCGCCTGGTAGTAGCTCTGGCCCTTGATCAGGTCCACCAGCTCGCTGGTGAGGTTCACGTTCGAGGCTTCCAGGGAACCGGAAAGGATCGAACCGTTGGTGCCGACCGTACCGCCGTCAAAGGCCGGTTGACCGGACGAGAACGTCTGTTTCCAGCTGGTGCCGCCAACCGCCTGCAGGCCCTGCTCGTTGGTGAAGCTGGCCAGGGCCACCTGGCCGATCGCCTTGTGCTGCTGGTTGCTGAAGTTGGCGGAGATCACACCAGTGGCATCGATGGTGATATCAGTGATTTGGCCGGTCGCGTAACCGTCGCTGGTGATGTTGCTACGAGCAGTATCGGCGTTGAACTGGGTGGTTTTCGAAAAGTCGACGGCAATCCCCGCTGGGTTCGCAGCTGCCTTGTTTGGCGTCCAGACCCCTGCGACCATCCCACCGGGAATCCAACCTGAAATCACGACGCTGGTCTGGCCAGCAACACCGCCAATACTCTGCAATTTGCCCGAGGAGTCAAAGACCACTGGCACCGGCACGGGATCGGGGGCTGCTGGCGCAGCAGGAGGTACTGTAACCGTCGGCGCCGTGCCGTCAGGGTTACGACCGTCAATCAACGAATAGACGTTCCAGGTATTGGCACCGGTCTTGACCGCATACTGGTCCAGGGAGTGGGAATTGCCCTGGGTGTCATAGATCGTGGTGCTGAATGGCTTGGTGTAGGTCGCGGTATTGGTGACATCGAACGGCACGGAAATCACCGGCGACGTGGAGTTGAGGTTGAGCGTCGAACCGATCTGGGTAGTGGTCTGCGGCGACAGGTTGGAAGTGTCGATCCGCAGGTTGGTCAGCACACCCGGAATGATGTTGCCGTTGGCATCGGCGGCAAAACCTTGCAGTTTCGCGGTGCCGTCGGTGTTGGTGACGTAGCCGTCCTTGTCGGTCTTGAAGGTACCGGCACGGGTGTAGCTCAGCGAGCCGTTGCTGCTCAGGACGAAGAAGCCGTTGCCCTGCACACCCATGTCCAGCACGTTGCCGGTGCTGTCCATGCCGCCGTTGCCGAAGTTCTGCGAAACGTTGGCCAGGTTTACACCGTTACCGATGGTCTTGGCACCGGTGCCCAGCTTGGTCGCCGAATACACGTCGGCAAATTCAGCACGGGACGACTTGAAGCCGGTGGTGTTGACGTTGGCAATGTTGTTGCCGGTGACGTCAAGTTGCTTGCTGGCCGCAGAGAGACCGCTCAAACCGATATTGAAAGACATGGTTCACTCCTTACTTCGTGTTGGTCGGCTCTTACAGGCCAATGGTCTGGACTTTGGACAGAGCAATACTGCCCAGGCCCGCCAGGTTGAGCATCATTTCGCCGCCGTTCTGACCCAGGGTCACGCTGCTGACCGTCGCCGGCAGGTTGGTCGTGAGCGCCGTGGCCGTGCCACTGATCGGCGCGGTGGCAGCAAAGGTGTAGGTACCGCTGGAGAGCAAGGTGCCGGAATCGTCCTTGCCGTCCCAGGCAAAGGCGGCATTACCGGCCGCCTGCGAGCCCATGTCGATGGTGCGGACCACTTTGCCAGTGGAATCGCTGATCTTCAGGGTCACATCGCTGACCGAGCTCGGAACTGTTGCCGTCCCCGTGAAGGTCTTGCTGGTATCGACCACCGCCTGGCTGGTCGGCACGATGACCGAACGCCCGACCATCGACGAGGCCTGCAGCGCCTGGGACGAGGTGAAGGAGCTGGCAATATTGTTCACGCTGGTGTTGAGCGTCTGGATACCTTCCAGGCTGCTGAACTGGGCCAACTGCGCGACGAAGGCGCTGTTGTCCTGGGGGTTGAGCGGGTCCTGGTTCTTCAACTGGGTGACCAGCAATTGCAGGAACGCGTCCTTGCCCAGGGCCTGGCCGCCGGCGGCGCTGCTGATGGCATTGCCCAACGCATCCGTACTGCCAGTGTTCGCCGTCTGGGAGTTAGAAATGATCGTATCAAGTGCAGAGTTGCCACTTGAGGGGGTGCTGGAAACCGTCATAGGAATCGCCCTTTATCACTGACCGAGGGTCAGGACCTTCTGCATCATGGTTTTGGCGGTGGTCATAATGTCCGCGTTGGTCTGGAACGAGCGGCTGGCGGAAATCATGTCGGCCATTTCCTGAACCACGTTGACGTTGGGGTAGTAGACATACCCATTGGCGTCAGCGGCCGGATGGTTCGGCTCATAACGGGCTTCAAGGTTGCTGGGGTCCTCGACCACGCCCGTGACCTGCACGCCGGCACCCGCCCCGTCCTGGTTCTGGAACAGCGAGTTGTCAGTCTGGCCCTGGCCGTTCTGGAACATGGTGGCGAACACCGGATGCCGGGCGCGATAGGTCTGGTCCATGCTCGAGGAGACGGTATCGGCGTTGGCGATGTTACTGGCGACGGTGTTCAGGCGAGTGGTCTGGGCACTCATGCCGGTACCGGCAATGTTGAAAACACTGGCTAGGGACATGACTTATTCTCCACGCAGGGCTGAAACCAGCCCTTTGAATCGTGCGTTCAGCAGGGTGAAGCTGGCCTGGAAATCGACCGAGTTCTGCGCATAGTTCGATTGCTCGATCTGCGCATCCACGGTGTTCTGGTCCAGCGACGGCTGCGTCGGTGTGCGGTATTGCAATGCGGCGTCGCCGTTGCTCAGGCCTTCAGCTTCGATATGGCGGCTGTTGGTGGTGTTCAACGCAAAACTGCCGTTCTTGGCCTTGTCACTCTGTTCAGCGAGCACCGAGGAAAAGTCCATGTCCCGCGCCTTGTAGTTCGGGGTATCGGCGTTGACGATGTTGTTCGCCAGAACTTCGGCGCGCTGGGCGCGGAAGGCCAGTGCTTGCTCATGAATGCCGAGCGCTTTATCGAAGTTGATGCTCATGTCGGGAAACCTTTAGCGGGTTGACCTGATTTTGTGGAACAGGCTTTTCGTTGCAAGAGACAAAGCAAGGCCCATGCCAATTTCTCGATGCAAGCAAATCAAGGGCTTGCGGGCAGGTGGCGGGCGGCAATGCCAGAAAAGCGGCAAGGCATTTCCGCCGGATGCCGGTAAAGCGGCAAAAGCGCCGTAAAAAAAACGGGAACCCCATTGGGGTTCCCGTTTTGTGTGAGGCTTGGCGCCTTACTTGGCCTGGTAGATGATCCCCGGACTGCATTGCACCATCTGGTAATGGTCCGGCAGACCGTTCAGGGCTTCCGAGGCCCCGAGGTACAAATAGCCACCCGGCTTCAGGGTGCCGTGGATACGCAGCAGGATGTCTTTTTTCACTTCGGCGGAAAAGTAGATCAATACGTTGCGACAGAACACGATGTCGAACTTGCCCAGGCTCGCGTAGCTGTCCAACAGGTTGAACGAACGAAACTCCACGCGACTGCGGATCGGCGCCTTGATCGCCCAGCGTCCCGGCCCCTTGGGGTCGAAGAAGCGTTGCAGGCGCTCGGGCGACAGGCCGCGGCCAATCGCCAGGCTGTCGTACTCACCGCTTTTGCAGTTGGTGAGCATCAGTCCGGACAGGTCGGTGGCGACAATCTGCGCACCGCCCTTGAGCTGGCCCATGTTGGTCCGCTCGAACTCATCGATCGACATCGAGATCGAATAGGGTTCCTGCCCCGACGAACACGCCGCCGACCAGATCCGCAGACGCTGGCCGGGACTGGCCTTGATCATTTCCGGCAACACCTTGTTCTTCAGGACCTCGAAGGGGTAGGTGTCGCGAAACCACAAGGTTTCGTTGGTGGTCATGGCATCCACCACCTGCTCGCGCAAACCGCTGCGGGGCTGGGTCTGGATGCGCTGGACCAGCTCGCCAAGGGATTTGAGCCCTTGCTGCTCCATCAGTTTATTGAGACGGCTGGAAACCAGATACTGCTTGTTTTCACCCAGCAGGATGCCACAGGCCTTTTCCAGGAAGACCCGGAACTGTTCGAAATCCAAATTACCCGTAGACAAATGATGCCGCCTCTACAATCGTTCGTACCGCCAGGAACGGAGGTCCCTGATCGCTTATTCTGCTGCCTTGATCCGCCCCACTACCCGGGCTGCCAGGTCATCGGGTCGGAACTTGGCCAGGAAATCATCGGCGCCGACCTTCTTGACCATTGCCTGATTAAAGACCCCTGACAAGGAAGTATGCAGGATGATGTGAAGTTTTTGCATGCGTGGGTCGTTGCGGATCTCGGCCGTCAGAGTGTAGCCATCCATTTCAGGCATTTCGATGTCGGAAATCATCATCAGAAATTCCTCTTCCGGCTTCTTGCCCTCCTCGACCAGCTTACGCAGGTAATCAAGCGCCTGCCGGCCGTCGTTCAACGCCACCACTTCCACGCCCACGGTCTGCAGGCAACGCGTAACCTGCTTGCGCGCCACCGAGGAGTCATCCACCGTCAGCACCCGCATGGAAATCGCCTTGGCCTGGGTCTCGACATCGACCACCCCGTGGGAGATGGATTCGGAAGTCGGCGAGACTTCGGCGAGGATCTTCTCCACGTCGATGATTTCCACCAACTGGTTGTCGATCCGGGTCACCGCGGTCAGGTAGTGATCGCGTCCGGTGCCCTTGGGCGGCGGATGGATCTCTTCCCAGTTCATGTTGACGATGCGCTCCACCGACTTCACCAGGAAACCCTGGGTCTTGGTGTTGTACTCGGTAATGATCACAAACGGATTACTTTGATCCTTGAGACCGCCCGCCCCGGTGGCCATCGCCAGATCCAGGATGGGAATGGTTGCCCCACGGATATTCGCCACGCCACAGACCACCGGGCTGGATTTGGGCATCAGGGTCAGCTTGGGGCACTGCAGCACCTCCCGCACCTTGAACACGTTGATCCCATACAACTGCTGACCGTCCAGACGAAACAACAACAACTCGAGGCGATTCTGCCCGACCAGTTGCGTACGCTGGTTCACCGAATCCATTACACCCGCCATGCCAGCCACCTCTCACACAAGCTTCATGATCCGACGCCTATTCAGCATTAAACGGCACGAGCCTTGCTTTTTATACTGTTATGAAAGCACAAACGACATTTTTTCGACGCCTGACATCACAGTACCGCAGATTGCTCTGGGTCTTGGCGGTTTTATGCAGTCTGAACCCCGGCGGCCCTGCCTTTGCCGACTCGGCGACCCTGCCTGATCAGCTTATCGGCGTGACCCAAGGCTTTCTTGAGTTCACGGTAGAAGACTATCTGGCTACCAGTCAAACCGAAGGACGCTACGAAATCCAGGTCAACCAGCTCGACCCGCGCCTGCGCATGGCGGCTTGCGACAAGGAATTGACAGCCAACCTGGAAAGCCCGGCCACGCCGATTGGCCGGGTCACGGTCAAGGTCCGCTGTGAAGGCAGCTCGCCCTGGACCGTGTTCGTGCCAGCCCAGGTCAAGCTGTTCCGCAATGTGGTGGTCACCACGCGCCCGTTGAAACGCGCCGGAATCATTGAGCCCGGCGATGTCACCCTGCGCGAGCGCGACATCAGCCTGGCCGGCCAGGGCTTCCTGACGTCCACGGATGAGGCCATCGGGCAGAAACTTGTCCGACCAATGGTCATGGACCAGGTCATCACCCTGGTTCATCTGGAGCAGGCCGAGGTGGTTCGCAAGGGCGATCAAGTGGTCATCAGCGCGACAAGCGGTGGCCTGGTGGTCAAGATGCCGGGTGAGGCCTTGTCCAATGGCGGCCTGAATGAACAGATCAGGATCAAGAACCTGAACTCCCAGCGGGTGATCAAGGCACGGGTGACCGGGCCGGGACAGGTGGAAGTCGCGTTGTAGAGAACTGGCGCTAAGCCGCAGCTTTTCCTAAACTGTGCTGCACCAAGGCGCACCGCCAACACGTGCCGGCTCATTCTTATCTGAGCCTAAAGTTTTTCCGGGTATGGCCGAAAACAAGGCAAGCGTCCAAATACCCAGAGGTTTTTTTCATCATGGTCATCGATTTCAGTCGTTTGAATAACCCCCCGTCACTGACAGGCAGTACGCGCACCAGCGCCAGCAAGGAAGCCGACGGCTCCGGCAAATCCGCGTCCGTGAGTACTCCGGCCGCCTCCGTCAGCCAGAGCGGGGAATCGGTACACCTCAGTAATGAGGCTCAGCAGTTGCAACAAGTCACTGACAAGCTGCGCGACCAACCTGTTGTCAACAGCGCCCGCGTGGCCGAGTTGAAGCAGGCGGTTGCCGATGGCAGCTACAAAGTCGACAGCAACCGCGTCGCCAGCAAATTGCTCAACTTCGAAGCCCAACGCTAGGCTCCGGCCTGCGTCAGGCTTTTGGACGCTTAAAAACCAAGGCCAGCCATGCACGACACCACTCTGCTGCAACTGATCACCGATGATTTTGCCCCCGCTCAAGACCTGCTTGAGTTGCTGCGCGCCGAATCCCTGGCGCTCCATGGTCGCAATATGCTCGAGCTGGAAGAGATTCTGGCGCGCAAGCAAGCGCTGATCGTTCTGCTGGAACAGCATGGCCGCAAGCGTAGCCAGCTACTCGCCGGCCTCAATTTGCCCACCAACCGTGCAGGCCTGGAACAACTCGCCGCGCAGTCCAGTATTGGTGAGCAATTGCTGAGTCAGAGCGATGTGTTGACCCAGTTGCTGGCCGATTGCCAGACCGCCAACGAGCTCAACGGTCGTAATATCCAGGTCCAGCAAGCAACTACCGCAAACCAGTTGAAGATCCTGACCGGCGGCGAAACCCCCGCCCTCTATGATGCGCGCGGCTCAACGGCCAGGTCCATGAAACCGCGCCCGCTCAGTCAGGCTTGAACCGGGCCTTGCGCGTGCTCTATCAAGGCGCGCAACATGCTGGCAAAATGCTAGCTCTTGCGTGCAGTTGTATTTTGTCTGGAGATTGATGAACCGTGTCCAATGCCCCAAGCGCGGATGATGCTCCGCAGCCACCCAAGGTGCTTAGCACGCCTCTGGAAATTTCCGCCAACCTGCGGATGCTGCAGGAAAGTCACGACCCGCTGATCATCACCTTTCATGAGCGCAGCCAGCGCTTCCAGAGTTTTGTGATCGACGTCAACCGCGAAGCCGGCACCCTGGCCCTGGACGAAATGATGCCGCGCGACGGCGAGCGCTTCCTGTTGGCCGGCGAGCCATTCCGGGTCGAAGGTTTCCATGAGGGCGTGCGAATCGCCTGGGAACAGCCGCAACCCATGACCATCGACGAGACCAATGGTTGCTACCGTGGCTCGATGCCCGATGAAGTGGTCTATCACCAACGTCGCAATGCCTTCCGTGCCGCCCTGAAGCTGGCCGCGCTGGTCAATGTCGAGCTGGGTGGCGAAAAGCTCAAGGCGCCGTTGACCGGCAAACTGCTGGACATCTCCGCCACCGGTTGCAAACTGCGTTTCGACGGCGATATTTCCGACCGCCTGCAACTGGGCCAGGTCTACGAGCGCTTTATTGCCGCCCTGCCCTTCGGCCCGATGACCGCACCCGTGGAACTGCGCCACCTGCACTTCGAGGAAAGGATCAACACCACCTTCGCCGGCGTGCGCTTCCACAACATGAGCGGTCTGGTCCAGCGCCAGGTCGAGCGCTTTGTCTATCAGTTGCAGCGTGAAGCACGGCGCTTCGATAAAGACGACGACTTCTGATCCAGCAGTCGCCATAAAAAACGGGCCACCCTCATCAGGTGGCCCGTTTTTTTTTACGTTCAACGTTTCAGTTGCTCGACTTGTGCGCCGGCTCCGGGTCCGACTCGTCCACCTCGGGCACGACCTCAGCCTCGGGTGGTGTCGGCACGACGCTGTCACACATCTGATCCAGCACGATCTGCTCGTCGACCCGTGGGTCAAGCGCCGCGCCAAGGGGCGACATGGCTTCCGGCATGACCACGTGTTGCAGCGGCGCATCCTCGACCTGATGCAGGTTGGTCACCGCCTTCGGTCGGATCCGCCACACCAGCATCAAGGCGAAGAAGCTGAAAAACGCGTAGAGCATCTGGCTGCCGAACAGTTTCATCAGCACACCCGCCACCAAGGGCCCGATACTGGCGCCTATGCCATAGGTCATCAGCAGCATGGCCGTCAGCGAGACCCGGCGATCGCCCTCGATATGATCGTTGGAAAAGGCCACTGCCAGGGGATACAGGCAGAACTGCAGCAAGGACACCATGAACCCCGAGGCAAACAGCACCTCCAGCGGCGCATGGGACATGATTGCCAGCGGCAATGAGGCCAATGCCAGCATAAAGGCAATGCTGCGAATCAGCACCGCCCGGTCATAACGATCCGAGATCCAGCCCAGCGGCCACTGCACCAGGAAACCGGCGAAAATGCAGCAGCCCATGAACAGACCCACCTGCTCGGTGGTAAGCCCCTGCTGGGACGCATACAAGGGGGCCAGGCCGTAAAAGGAGCCGACGATGATCCCGGCGCCCAGGACGGTGGTCAGCGACTGCGGCACCCGCTTCATGAAGAAACGCGGCTCCAGCGGCGCCGGATGCAGCGGTGCAGGGTGAATCCGCCGGGTCATCGCCACGGGCACCAGGCACAGGGCAAAGCACATCGCTACCGCCATCAGCAGCTCCAGGCCCAGGGCCGGGTGCAGGACCAGGATCATCTGCCCGAGGATCAGCCCCAGGTAGGAAGCAATCATGTAGCCGCTGAAGACCACACCGCGCTGCTTGGCTTCCGCCTGCTCGTTGAGCCAGCTCTCGATGACCATGTACTGGCACATCATCCCCAGGCCCACGATCATCCGCAGGAACAGCCACGCCGGCAGCCAGTCTATCAAGCCATGGCCGAGCACCGCCGCACCGACAATACCGGCACAGGTGGCATAGGCGCGGATATGGCCGACCCGGGCAATCAACCGGTGGCCGATCTTGCCGCCCAGCACCAGGCCGAAGTAGTTGGCGGCCATCAAGGCACCCACCCACAGGCTGTCGACATGTTCGGCGGCCAGGCGCAGGGCCAGGTAGGTACTCAGCAGGCCGGAGCCGATCAACATCATCAGCGAGGCGAAATACAGTGCTCGAAAGGGTTTCCAGATTTGGCGCATCGGCGTTCCGAGCGGCTCCTTGAATAGGGTATCGGACTATCCGACAAGATAGCCCGAACGGGACGGCTACAGCTATGCCTGAGAGGCCAGGACACGACGCTCCCAGGGGGTAATTTCATCCAGGAAACTGGTCAGCTCCATGCTCTTGGAAGCGATATAGCCTTCGATGAACACGCTGCCGAACAACTCCCTGGCCAACGGACTACGTTTCAGACGTTCGAGCGCGGCATGCAAGGTACATGGCAACGACAAAGAATCCGGAACTTGGAATTCACCCTGGATCGCCGGCGTCGGTTCCAGCTCGTGCTCGATCCCGTAAAGGCCCGCCGCCAGGCTCGCGGCAATCGCCAGATAGGGATTCGCATCGGCTCCCGGCAAGCGGTTTTCTACTCGCCGCGCCACTGGAGCGCTGGCCGGAATACGCAAACCGGCCGAGCGGTTGTCATGGGACCAGCAAGCGTTGTTCGGCGAGGCAAAGGGATGGCACAGCCGCTGGTAGGAATTCACGTTCGGTGCGAACAGCGCGGTGAAGTCCGCCAGGCAGGCCTGCTGCCCACCGATGAAATGCCGGAAGGTCGCGGTCGGCTCGCCGTTGGCATCGCTGAACACATTGCGCCCGCTGTCGGCCGCCACCACGCTCTGATGAATATGCATGGAACTGCCAGGGGTGTGAGCCAGCGGCTTGGCCATGCAGACCACGGTCAGGCCGTGCTTGAGGGCGACTTCCTTGAGCAGGTGCTTGAACAGGAAAGTCTGGTCGGCCAGCAGCAACGGATCGCCATGCAGCAGGTTGATCTCGAACTGGCTGACGCCCATTTCGTGCATGAAGGTATCCCGGGGCAGTCCCAGGGCGGCCATGCATTCGTAGACTTCGCTGAAGAAGGGGCGCAGGCCGTTGTTGGAACTGACGCTGAACGCCGAATGGCCCTCCTCGCGTCGACCGTCCAGGCCCACTGGCGGCAGGAAGGCCTGGGTCGGGTCGGGGTTCGGGGCAAAGACGAAGAACTCCAGCTCGGTCGCGACCACCGGCGCCAGGCCACGGGCCGCATAACGTGCGATCACCGCCTTGAGCTGGCCACGGGTCGAAAGGCTGGAGCTTTCGCCGCTCAGTTCGTCCGCATCACAGATGGCCAGGGCACGGGGTTGTCGGCTCCAGGGCAGGCGGTGAATCTGCTGGGGATCGGCGTTGAGCGCCAGATCGCCATCGTCACTGCCGTAAAAACGTGCCGGCGGGTAACCGCCCATGATGCATTGCAGCAAGACCCCGCGAGCCATCTGCAGGCGTCGCCCTTCGAGAAAGCCCTCGGCGGTCATCACCTTGCCGCGGGGTACGCCATTGAGGTCCGGGGTGACACACTCAATCTCATCAATGCCGGTCAGTCGCTGGGCGAGTGAACGCTGGCCATCGGTCGTCATGACTCAATCCTTGTTGTTGTACGGGCCGCTAACGGCGTCCTGTACAAAATACGCATCACCCGTTCAGGATTTCAAGCAGGGAATACAGAAAAGACTGACCGAACAATCAGGGTACGCCCTGGCGATTGCACTCACGGCAGATAAAGACTGAACAAGGCCCCGCCCAAGGTCCCGCCATTGGCGATCTCGATCCGCCCGCGCACGCCGTTGCGCTCGTGCAGCCCGGCAATCCGCGCGGCGAAATACAACCCCAGGCCGGTACTGCCGGTCGCCGGGTTGATGCCCTGGACATAATCGGCCTGGCGCTCGACCATCTGCTCCGGGTAACCGGGGCCGTCATCATTGATGGTCAGCACCAATTGCTCGCCCTCTTCGCGGACACTGATCAGCAGCGCATGACAGGCGTAGCCGATGGCATTGGTGACGATATTGCCGACCACCGAACCGATCAGTTCCCGGTCGAAGAAACCCAGCGGACTGAAATCGCCAACCTCGCAGCTGGCGACGATCCCACGGCTGCTCAGCAGCTCCTGGCGCCCAGCCAGCTGCGCGCCGATAAAATCGTCCAGCTCATGGTAATCCGGGCGCAGCGGCAGCTGATTGACCCCCAGCTTGTACAGCCCGAGCAGTTGCACCAGCATGGTATTGAGATGCGCGAACTCATACTCGATCACACTGTGCTCGGGGGTTTCGCGCTGGGCATCGGGCAAGCGCGCCAACCACTGGCCATGGGCCTGTGTCAGCATCGCCAGGGAGTTCTTCATGTCATGCACGGTGGAGGCAATCACCGTGGAGAAATCCAGCCCCTCGTGAGTCTCACTCATTCGCCAAATGCCCGGGTACGCAATTTCTGATACCTCTCATAACGGGGGTCGCTGTCCGGCATCTTGCCGACCATTTTCAGACAGCCGCGACACTCCTCGAGCACTGCGGCATCGCCGCCCTTCTGGGCAATGACGAGCAGCGCCTGGGCCGCGTTCAAGGCAATACTGATGTTCTTCGGTTGCAGCGCCAAAGCCCGGCGGAACAGGTCCACGGCCTCGTCCAGGTTGCCGCCCTTGTAGCTGCGCACGCCCTGCACGTTGAGATCGATGGCCGCCTTGCCGCCGCCAAGGATCTCCGGGTCGTCGGTCAGCTTGGCGATCCCTTTCATCACCGTCGGATCGTCGCCGTAGATTTCCACGCAGTTTTTCAGCATCGAAGCGCCGGCATCGGCCTGGCCCAGTTGCTGCAGCTGCTTGGCCACCAGCAGCGCGGCCTCGGCGCTCATAAAGTTCTCCATGCCGTCCAGGCGCGACATCGCCTGCTCGGTGAGCTTGTCGGCGGTTTCGGCATCGTTGAGCAGCAGGCTGGTGGCCTTCATCAAGCGCGCCCGCACCTGCAAGCCCTGGTCGTTGGCGTTTTCCTTGGCGACCGCGCTCAGGGTCTGGTTGATCTCCAGCCGGGTACGGGTGTCCAGGCCACGCTCGCTGCCCTTGCTGATCAGCGCATGGGCCAGGCCGAGGTTGCTCTCAGGGTCCTTGAAACGCGATTGCTCGCCCTGGTACACGGCCTGGCGATAAGCTCGGGAAGCACTTTCAAAATCTTCGTTGGCCAAGGCCAGCTTGCCCAGCATCGACTGTCGGCGCACCGCCAGCGGCGAGAGGCGTACAGCCTCCTCCAGCACGCTCTGCGCACGCCGGGTATCACCTTCCTGCACCAGCACCTCGGCCAGGCCGTCATAGAGCGCCGGCATCATTGGAAAGGCCTTGAGCGCGGTCTCATAGAGCGCCTTGGCCTGGGTGATCTGGTTACGCTTGAACAACAACTGCCCCATGCGCGCATAAGCCCAGGGCAACGGACGGTCGGCGAGGATGCCGGTGAGAAAACGTTCCAGGGGTTCGAACTGATTCAGGTTCCACATCGCGTCGGCGCGGTAGCGCAGGCACAACGGAGCGAAACGGCTGTCCTGCTGGGTCAGGCGGGTGCAGGCGGCCAGCACCTCGGCCGGCTTGTCGCGGTCCAACGCCTCCATGATCGGCTTGAGCAGGTTCTTGCGCTGCACCAGCTTTTCCAGGCGCTGGGCCAGGCTGGCACGGTTGAACGGCTTGGTCAGGTAGGCATCGGGTTCGTGTTCGAGGGCCGAGAGCACCATGGCCTGGCTGCTTTCGGCGGTGACCATGACAAACACGCTTTCATGGCTGATCAGCTTGTCGGTCATCAGGTCTTCGAGCACCTGCTGGCCGTTCTTCTTGCCATCGCCCAGGTGGTAGTCATGCAGCACGAAATCGTAACGTTTCTGGGCGCACATGCGCAGCGCCTGTTCCCCGGTGTCGGCGGTGTCCACTTCCTTGACCCCCAACTCCCGCAGCATGGACCGGACTGAACTGCGGAAATCGGAGAAATCATCGACGATAAGAAAGTTTTTTTGGTGATACGCCAGCATCGAGATTCCTGTCATGGGAAATAGAAGATGAGCCCGTGGGCAATCACCAGAGCGGGTTCAGCTTCCCTGCCACCTTCGCGCGCAGATAATAACTAACAGCATTTTGCCATCAAGCGACTTTACAGCATCGTACAAAATCCCAGGCAAAAAGCGACCTTTTGCCAAGCGTAGCGGCAAAAGCTATAGAGGCTTGATCAACCAGTTGAGACACACCCTCAGCCCACGGCAGCGGATTCTACGGTTGTCTCCAACAGGGTATCGTCAGGCGCCGCGAAAACCTGAGACTCGGACGAAGGGTTGTCAGCATCGACCACGGCAAGTAGGCAACCCGTTAACGACCCACCTGGCGTTTTTCCAGCAGCGCAAACAGCTGGATACCGGCCAGCATGGCCAGCACGAACACGATGGCCTGCCAATGCCCGGTCAGCAGAATCGCCACCGCCGGTCCCGGGCAAATGCCGGCGATTCCCCAGCCCACGCCAAACAGCAGGCTGCCGCCCACCAGGCGGACATCCAACCCGCGTTTGAGCGGTATCTGCATGGGCGCTCCCAACAGGGAGTGCTTGTGTTTGCCGGCCCATCGGAATGGCAAGGCCGCCACGACCACGGCCCCCAGCATGACCAGTCCCAGGGAAGGATCCCAGGCCCCCGCCAGATCAAGAAACCCCAACACCTTGGCCGGGTTGGCCATACCGGCCAGCAGCAGGCCGATGCCGAATATCAGACCGCCCAAAAAAGCCGTCAGCTTGGTCATAGCCAGACTCCCAACACATGGCGAAGAACATGGACCGTGGCAAATCCCGCGGCCATGAAGCACAGCGTGGCCACAATGGAGCGTGGCGACAGCCGTGAAATGCCACACACACCGTGCCCGCTGGTGCACCCCGAGCCATAACGGGTTCCCAATCCCACCAGCAGGCCCGCCAGCACCAAGCCGGGGACTCCGGTCTCGAAGCGGATCGTCGGCAGCGCATGGAACGCCCCCCACAACAACGGCGCCAGCAGCAGACCCAGTAGAAACAAGGCCTTCTCGCCCCACCCTTCGCCGCCGCGCTGAAGCAGGCTGCCGAGTAAGCCGCTGATGCCGGCAATACGGCCGTTGGCGAGGATGAACAGAGCCGCCGCCAGCCCGATCAGCGCGCCTCCAGCCAGTGCCGACCACTGCGTAAAGTCAAGCCAGTCGATAGTCATATCGCCCCGTCCGCTGAATAAAGAGAATATGCATGGTCGTGAGTACAGTCGACCTGCGTCAATGTTTCGGCCCCCATGGGCGGATATGGTCACAACAGTAGCGACGCTCCTTGAAAAAACCGACTCACGGAGCTGAACAATCATGCCAGTGAGTCGATATAAAAAAACATAACAAGCTTGCTCCTCGACCCGGGATTTCCTATGAAGTGGAAAATACGCAACAAGGTTCTGCTGCTATCCGTGATTCCTGCCCTCCTGCTGGCTTTGATTATTCAACTGCTGGCCTTTTCCGAGCAGCAGGCCATGGGCGAGCGAAGTATCGAGGAGACGCGCCAGACCTTGATAAAAACCCGCAAGGACGAGCTGGTGCATTACCTCGATCTGGCCTACAGCGCCATCAAGCCGCTTTATGAAGGGGCCGATGCCATGAGCCCCACCACCCAGGAAGAGGCCAAGCGTCGACTGCGCGACCTTCACTATGGGCAAGACGGCTATTTCTTCGGCTACAACGACAAGGGCGACAGGATTTTCCTGGCCGCCGGCAAGGACGATGGGAAAAATTTCTGGGACCTGAAAGACAGCCACGGCACTTACCTGATCCGAGAGCTGATCGGTGCCGCCAAGCGCGGCGGTGATTTCGTCACCTACTACTTCCCCAAGCCCGGTAATGACGACACCGCCTACCCCAAGCTGTCCTACGCCATTTACCTGGACAAATGGAACTGGATCGTCGGCGCTGGGTTTTATGTCGACGGCCTGGACGCCCTGATCGCCACGCAAACGCAACACCAGCAGCAGGCCATGGACGCCCTGCGCTGGAAGCAGTGGGGCATCATGGGGGTGCTGCTGATCGTGCTCAGCCTCGTCGCAGCCTATGTCGCTCGCAGCATCGTCAGACCACTCGGCCTGCTGACCCGCAGCTTGCAGGACTTGGCCAGCGAAGACGGCGACCTCACCCGTCAGCTACCCATCGATGGCAATGAGGAAACCGCCGAGCTGGCCAGTGCTTTCAATCAGTTCGCCGGAAAAATCCGCCATATGGTGCTGGAGCTGGCCCGCTGCGCCCAGCAGTTGCAGGAGCGTAACGAACAACTCAAGCAAAGTGCCCAGCATGCCGCCGATGCGCTGACACGCCAGACCCGTGACGCCGAGCAGGTCACCCACGCCATGGAGCAGATGGCCCTGGCCACCCACAACGTGGCGGAGTCGGCGCAGAATGCCGCCCAGGCGACCCGCAATACCGATGAGCAGGCCCAGGCCATGCAAACCAACGTGAGCGACACCGTCAATGCCATTGGCGGTCTGGCGCGGGATATCGAAAAAGCCGCCCAGGATATCCAGACCCTGGGCAGCGATGTGGAGTCCATCGGCTCCATCCTCGATGTGATCCGCGGCATTGCCGAGCAAACCAATCTGCTGGCCCTCAACGCCGCCATCGAAGCCGCCCGCGCGGGAGAACAGGGACGTGGGTTTGCCGTGGTCGCCGACGAAGTCCGCTCGCTGGCCCAGCGTACCCAGCAAAGCACCCAGGAAATCCAGGCCAAGATCACTCAACTGCAACAAGGCGCCCGAGCGGCGGTCAGCACCATGCAGAGCAGCCTCGGTGGCAGCGAGCTGGCAGTGACCAAGGTCAACGGTACCGGCCAGATCCTGGCCCAGGTCAGCAATGCGGTGTCCGAGATCAACGGCATGAACAACCAGATCGCGACCGCCGCGGAAGAACAGTCGAGCATTGGCGCCGAGGTGAACCAGAGCCTGGCGCAAATCAGCCAGCACATCAACGACACCCAGGCCATCACCACGCGCAACAACGAAATGTGTGTCGAGCTGGATCAGCTGTCGCGGGAATTGGGACTACTGGTCAAGCGTTTCAGGGTCTGACGGTTCGAAAAGGGCGCTGTCCATCCTGACGCGCCCAAGGGAACCGAGACAAATGAATGATTCTTCATTTCAAAATATTACTAAAAATCACACTACAGTCATCAGACAGAAATATTTCAGGAATTAAATCGTAACGTCTCTTTATAGGTGGGTCACTCCACTTAACCCTTTCATTGAGGTGTTTGATGTTGCTGACTAAAAAAGGCCTGTCTGTCCTGCTGGCTTCTCTGTGCCTGAGCGGTGTCGCTCACGCGACCGATGTGACCGGCGCTGGCTCCAGCTTTGTCTATCCAGTCCTGTCCAAGTGGTCCCAGGACTACAGCAAAGACTCCAGCAATCGCATCAACTACCAGTCGATCGGCTCGGGTGGCGGTATTGCCCAGATCAAGGCGGCGACCGTGGACTTCGGCGCTTCCGACGCCCCACTGTCGGCGGATGACCTCAAGGCCGGCGGCCTGGGTCAATTCCCTAGCGTGATTGGCGGCATCGTGCCGGTGATGAACATCGACGGCGTCGCAGCGGGCCAATTGAAGCTCGACGGCGAAACCCTGGCGAAAATCTTCCTGGGTGAAATCACCGAGTGGACCGACCCGGCCATCGTTGCCCTGAACCCGGGCGTGAAACTGCCTGGCGGTAAAATCACCGTGGTTCACCGTTCTGACGGCTCGGGTACCTCGTACAACTTCACCAACTACCTCGCTAAAGTGAGCGATGGCTGGAAATCCAAAATCGGCTTCGGTACCACCGTGCCGTGGCCAGTCGGCGTCGGCGGCAAAGGCAACGAAGGTGTCTCCGCCTACGTGAAGCAGATCAAGAACTCCATCGGTTATGTCGAGTACGCTTACGCTCTGCAGAACAAGATGACTCACGCACAGCTGAAAAACGCCGCCGGCAAGTTCATCCAGCCTAACGCCAAAGCGTTTGCGGCCGCTGCCGACACCGCCGACTGGGCCAACGCCAAAGACTTCAACCTGATCATGACCAACGCTCCTGGCGATGGCGCATGGCCGATCACGGCGACCACCTGGATCATCATGTACAAACAACCGAAGAATGCCGAGCAGAGCCAGGCAGCCTTCAACTTCTTCAAATGGTCGCTGGAAAATGGCCAACAACAGGCCTCGGCGCTGGACTATGTGGCTTTACCTGACTCCCTCGTCAAGCGCATCGAAGGTTATTGGAAGTCTGACTTCGCCCATTGATCCAGCAATAGCTAAAACACCCCTTCCTCGGGCAGTCTTTGTCGAGTGAAGGGGTTTGTTTGTGAGCAGACTTCTGATGAACGATATAGTGCAACCTCCGACCATGACCATTTACGCTGGCGAAGTGGCGAGTGATGCGCGTGCGACTCGCGATCATCGTCATGATCTCTGGTTCAAGCGCTCGATGATGGGCGCCGCGATGCTGGTGCTGCTACTCCTGGCAAGCATCGCAGCGTCGACACTCTGGGGCGGCAGTCTTGCGCTCAAGACCTTCGGTTTCGGTTTTCTTACCAGCACTGAGTGGGATGCGGTCAATAACCACTTTGGTGCCCTGGTGCCGATTTACGGCACCCTGGTGACGTCCTTCCTGGCGTTGCTGATTGCGGTTCCCGTCAGCTTCGGCATTGCGATTTTTCTGACAGAGGTCGCACCACCTTGGCTACGGATGCCCGTCGCCTCGGCGGTTGAATTGCTCGCGGGGATTCCATCGATCATCTACGGCATGTGGGGCCTGTTCGTATTCGGCCCGTTCATGGCTGAACATCTGTCTCCCTGGATCAACGATTACCTGGGTTCGCTACCTTTGGTCGGTTCGCTGTTTCAGGGGCCGCCCCTGGGTATCGGCATGCTGACCGCCGGCATCGTCCTGGCAATCATGATCATGCCCTTCATCACCTCGGTCATGCAGGAAGTGTTTCGCAGCGTTCCCACGCCACTCAAAGAGTCTGCCTACGCATTGGGCGGCACTACCTGGGAAGTGGTCTGGGACATCGTCCTGCCTTACACCCGCTCTGCGGTGGTCGGCGGCATTTTCCTCGGACTGGGACGGGCATTGGGCGAAACCATGGCGGTGACTTTCGTACTGGGTAACGCTCAACAGTTCTCGGCCTCCTTGCTGATGCCAAGCAGCTCCATCGCTTCGGTCATCGCCAACGAGTTCAGCGAAGCCTATACCGACCTGCATCGTTCGGCGCTGATTGCCCTGGGCTTCCTGCTGTTTATCGTCACCTTTATCGTATTGGCGCTGGCGCGACTCCTGCTGATGCGGCTTTCACGCAAGGAGGGTGTATGACCGGTAACGAACGTCTCTACCGAATCCGTGCTTTCAAGAATCAGTTGGCGATGGTGCTCAGTTGTGGCGCCACGGTCTTCGGCCTGGTCTGGTTGGTGTGGATCCTGCTGACCACGATCATCAACGGCTTTCAGGCGCTCAATCTTCGCCTCTTCACCCAGATGACACCGCCACCGGGTGTGGAAGGCGGCCTGGCCAACGCGTTCTATGGCAGCGCCCTGATGTCGGCGATCGCCCTGCTGATCGGCACGCCGATCGGCTTGATGGCGGGTATCTGGCTGGCGGAGTTCGCCCGTCACTCGCGCCTGGGCAACGTCGTTCGTTTCATCAACGACATCCTGCTCTCGGCGCCGTCGATTGTGCTGGGCTTGTTCGTCTACACGGCGGTGATCCTGCCGCTGAACCTGCTGACCAATCATCAGTCCGGTTTCTCCGCGATCGCCGGGGCCCTGGCCTTGGCGCTCCTGGTGATTCCGGTGGTGGTCAGGACCACCGACGAGATGCTTCAACTGCAACCCACCACCTTGCGCGAGGCTGCTCTAGCATTGGGTGTCCCGCAGTGGAAATTGACGCTGCAAATCGTCCTGCGCGCGGCGAAAGCCGGTGTGCTGACCGGTATCTTGCTGGCGCTGGCCAGGATCACCGGTGAAACGGCACCACTGCTGTTTACCGCTTTCGGCAACCAGTTCTGGAGCAGCAATCTGCTCAAGCCGATTGCCAGCGTCCCCGTGGTGATCTTCCAGTACGCCATGAGTCCTTTCGAGGACTGGCATTCCCTGGCCTGGGCGGGCGCATTGGTACTGACCTTGTTCGTACTGATCCTCAGCCTTCTGTCCCGTTTGATCCTTTTGCGCAATAGGTTGACTTGATGAATAGCCGTGACCTTGGCAACGAAAAAACCAAAATTCGCGTTCGTGGCCTGGAGTTTTTTTACAACAACCAGCGCTCACTGAAGTCCATCGACATGGATATTCCAGAGAAACGCATCACTGCGATCATCGGGCCTTCAGGTTGCGGTAAATCGACACTGCTGCGGGTATTCAACCGGATCTACTCCATGTATCCGAAGCAGGAGGCGCGTGGCGAGGTACTGCTCAACGGCGAGAACATTCTCGCGCCGGGCTACTCGATGAACCGCCTGCGCAGTCATGTCGGCATGGTCTTCCAGAAGCCGGTACCGTTTCCGATGTCGATCTACGACAACGTGGCCTATGCCGTGCGCCACCATGAGCAGCTATCGCGCCATGAGATGGACGAGCGTGTCGAGCAGGCCTTGAGTGGTGCCGCGCTGTGGGATGAGGTCAAGGATAAGCTCAAGCAAAGCGCACAGGGCCTCTCGGGCGGTCAACAGCAACGTCTGTGTATTGCGCGGACGATTGCCTTGCGGCCACAGGTCTTGCTCCTGGATGAGCCGACCTCCGCACTTGACCCGATTTCCACCGGGCGCATCGAGCAGTTGATCACTGAACTGAAAGAGCAGTACACCATCATCATCGTGACCCACAACATGCAGCAAGCGGCACGGGTATCGGACTACACCGCGTTCATGTTCATGGGTGAGCTGATCGAGCATGCGATGAGCGACACCATCTTCACCAATCCGAAGAAAAAGCAGACCGAAGACTACGTTACTGGTCGCTTTGGCTGATTCGGACGCGAATAGAGAGACCACCTGCAGAGGTGGTTTTTTTATGCCTGGGATTTAGTGGCTATGCCTGGCTATGGGGGGCGGGTTGCTACCGAGGAGGCCTTGAGCCTTGTATCGCCGTCATCGCTGGCAAGCCAGCTCCTACAAGAGCCAGGCACGACGATGTCCCTGAGGTGGAACACCGACCTGTGGGAGCTGGCTTGCCGGCGATGAGGCCCGCAAGCCTTGCAGCGCCTGAACCGGCCTCTTCGCGGGCAAGCCCGGCTCCTACAGTGTGGTGTCGTACACAA
>NZ_JALJES010000018.1:0-164851 GCF_023242525.1 Pseudomonas sp. MWU12-2319 | reverse complement strand
CTGACCGAGCAGGGCCGCAAGGTTCGTGTGGTGTCGATGCCGTGCACCAGCATTTTCGATGCCCAGGATGCGAGCTACAAGCAGGCGGTGTTGCCGCTGCAGATCGGAGCGCGCATTGCCATCGAAGCCGCCCATGCCGACTACTGGTACAAGTACGTGGGCCTGGAAGGTCGTGTGATCGGCATGACCACCTACGGCGAGTCGGCGCCTGCGCCAGCCTTGTTCGAACACTTCGGCATTACCCTGCACAACCTGCTTGAAACAGCGCAAGCCCTGCTGGTCAAGCCGCGGGTGGGGGAATGACCGTACAGGCGCCGCAACTGGCGCCTGACGGACACTACCCGGCCAAACACTATCTGCACCCCCTCGATGCGACCGGCCTGGCCTCCTGGCAGGCGCTTGAGGCGCATCGGCTGACCATGCAGCACTTCAACATGCGCGAGGCGTTCCAGGCTGACGCCGGGCGTTTCAACGAGTTTTCCGTTTCCGCTTGTGGGCTGTTCCTGGATTACTCGAAGAACCTGATTACCCGGGAAACCCGCGGGTTGTTGGTCCGCCTGGCGCGGGAGGCCGGGGTGGCGCAAGCGGTCCAGGCGATGTTCGACGGTGAGCCGGTCAACGCGTCGGAGCGCCGCCCGGCACTGCATACCGCCTTGCGCCGACCGGTGGGGGATCGGGTGATGGTCGACGGACATAACCTGATGCGCGATGTCCACGACACCCTGGCAAAAATGACCGATATTGTCGGCCGCATTCACAGCCGGTTATGGCGTGGCTACAGCGACAAGGCGATCAGCGATGTGGTCAATATCGGCATCGGCGGCTCTTTCCTGGGGCCGGAGCTGGTGTCCGAGGCGCTCTTGCCCTACAGCCAGCAGTCCGGGGTGCGCTGCCATTACCTGGCGAATATCGACGGCAGCGAGTTCCATGAGCTGACGGCGCGGCTGGATGCCGAAACCACGCTGTTCATCGTCTCCAGCAAGTCCTTCGCCACCCTGGAGACCTTGAAGAACGCCCAGGCTGCGCGCGCCTGGTTCCTGAGCAGCGGCGGTAACGAGCATAAGCTCTACCGGCACTTTATTGCCGTCACCAGCAACCGCCAGGCGGCGCTCGATTTCGGCATCCGTGAGAAGAACATCTTCCCCATGTGGGACTGGGTCGGTGGCCGTTATTCGTTATGGTCGGCGATCGGTTTGCCGATTGCCCTGGCCATCGGCATGACGAATTTCAAGGAGTTGCTCTCCGGTGCCCATGCCATGGACCTGCACTTCCTCCATCAGCCGTTCGAAAGCAATATGCCGGTGCTGCTGGCGATACTGGGCATTTGGTATCGCAATTTCTGGGAGGCCCAGGCCCATGCCTTCCTGCCCTACGACCATTACCTGCGCAACTTTGTCAAACACCTGCAGCAGATGGATATGGAGTCCAGTGGCAAGAGCGTGCGCCAGGATGGCTCGCCGCTGTCCTGCGCTACCGGGCCGGTGATCTGGGGCGGTGTCGGCTGCAATGGCCAGCATGCCTATCACCAATTGCTGCATCAAGGCACGGCGTTGATCCCTGCGGACTTTATCGTTCCGGTGGTCAGTCACAAGCCGGTCGCCGACCATCATCACTGGCTGTACGCCAACTGCCTGTCGCAGAGCCAGGCGCTGATGTGCGGCAAGAGCCTGAAGGAGGTCGAGGTCGAGTTGCGCGCCAAGGGCCTGTCGAAAGCCAATGTGCAGCGCCTGGCACCGCACAAGGTGATCCCGGGCAACCGTCCCAGTAACACCCTGGTGATGGAGACTCTGGATCCCCGACGTCTTGGCGCGTTGATCGCGTTGTATGAGCACAAGGTTTTTGTGCAAGGCGTGGTGTGGGGCATCAACTCTTTCGATCAGTGGGGCGTGGAGTTGGGCAAGGACTTGGGCACGAACGTCTACACCCGCCTGACCGGCTTCGATATTTCTCCCGCCGACGATGGCTCGACCCAGGGCCTGGTCGACTACTTCCGCCGACGTCATCGCGGTTGAGCCAGACAGTCCTCCGCGGGCGAGCAACAGGTTCAGGTTGTTCGTCCGCGAGGGCCGGCGCTCGTGCCCAATTTATTTGCCTGGAGTGATATATGCTTCTCAGAAAGCTGAATCTCGCGCCGCGTTCGGTTGTTTGTTTTGGACTTTTTTGCCTGTTGATCATTGGCATGGGCTTATTCGCCTTGAGACAGGCCTCTGCACTGAATGATGCTGAAGGCCTCGTCGAGGGCAGTGTCCTGCCGACTGTCCAGGTCCTGGGAGAACTCGATAAAAATGTTGTCCTGGTCCGCACTGACAATGCCCACTTGCGTAACCCGCTCGAAACCGAAGAAGTCAATGCCCATAGCCTGGAGGAGATAGCGGTGCTACGTGTTAGTACCGGGGAGAAGATGAAGCGCCTGTCAGCGCTGATTGTGACGTCGAAGGATCGAGCGTTGTTCGACGAGTTGGAAGCCAGCATACGGGCCTTCAATGTCATCGAAGACCAGTACCTGGCCTTTATGACGGCCAACGATTTGATCGGCGCCAATCGCTTTACCCAGGCGCAGGTGCGCCCCAGGATCGACAAGGTGTCCTCCGGTATCCGGGCCCTGATCGAGCAGGGTCAACTCAAGGCCAGGGATGCCGGCGAGGCGGCAAACGCTGTCTATCGGCAAACACGGATCATGGTCAGTGCGCTGATCCTGGTGTCATTGATTGCCACGCTGCTGTTGGCCTGGCTGTACACCCGTAGTGTCATGGCGCCTCTGAACCAGTCCCTGGAGATCGCCCGGCGTATTGCCCGTAACGATCTCAGCCAGCCCATTGTGGTGAAAGGCTCGGATGAACTGGCGCAACTGTTGCTGGCGCTGGCCACCATGCAGGCCAACCTCCGCGAGACCATCACCCGGATTGGCGGGTCGTCGACCCAGTTGGCCGCGACCGCCGAGCAGCTGCAGGCGGTGACGGAGGAGGCCGCCAGGGGGATGGTTCGCCAGGACAATGAAATCGCCATGGCCGCCACGGCGGTCACCGAGATGAGCGCCGCGGTCGATGAAGTGGCCAGCAACGCGGCGCAGGCCTCGGCTGCGGCGACCACCTCAAGCGTGACGGCTTCGAGCGGTCGCAGTCGCGTTGATGACACCCTCGGCGCCATTGGCCTGATGGTGTCGAGCGTGCAATCCACGTCCAGTGATGTGAAAAGGCTGTCGGTGATGGCCGTGGATATCAGCAAGGTGATGGATGTGATCCGCGCCATCGCCGAGCAGACCAATCTGCTGGCCCTGAACGCGGCGATCGAGGCCGCCCGTGCCGGCGAGGCCGGGCGCGGTTTTGCGGTGGTGGCGGACGAGGTACGGGCGCTGGCCCATCGTACCCAGGTCTCTACCGAGGAAATCGAGACGATGATCGGCGACATCCAGTCCGGGACCGGCAATGCCGTGGCGTCCATGGACCAGACCACCGTGCAGGCGGAAAAAACCTTGCGCCTGGCCGAGGCCGCGGGCCAGGCCTTGAGCGAGATCACCGAGTCGATCCAGCAGATCAACGAGCGCAACCTGCTGATCTCGACGGCGGCCGAGGAGCAGGCGCAGGTCGCCCGGGAAGTGGATCGAAGCCTGGTCAGCATTCGTGACCTGTCGGCGCAAACGGCGACCGGCTCGCACCAGACGTCCATTGTCAGTGGCGAGCTTTCCCGGCTGGCCGTCGGCCTTCAGGGGCTGGTCGAGGATTTCAGACTGTAAAGAAAGGGGTGGGCCGATCCATCAGCCTTGTCGCGCCGCCAGGTGCTCCACCAGGTATTGCGCGTCCCGGGCAATACCCGAGAACCTGCCGGAGCCCCAGGTGTGCAGCCAGGGCAGGCCGAGGAAATACAAACCCGGTTGCGCGGTAACCCCACGGCGGTGGCCGGGATAGCTGCGGCCGTTGAACACCGGTACATCGACCCAACTGAAGTCCGGTTGGAAGCCGATACACCAGATGATGCTGGTGATGCCGCTGTCCGCCAGGTCCAGTTCGCGTCTTTCGGCCTGGGGGGCCCAGAGCGGGATGTAAGGCGTGCCGGGCGGTGCATCGATGGCGTTATCGGCAATGTATTTGTCGATACTGCGGTTGATGCGGTTGTACACCGCGTCGGCGGCATCCAGGTTGGCTTCCAGGTCGCCGGCGAATTTCAGTGTGCTGCCGTCCAGGCGGTCCAGCCGGCCGAACAGTTCCATGCCTTCGCTGGCGAAGCGTCGCAAGTCGATATCGCGCCCGCCGTCACGCCCGGTGACGTAATGGTTGGTGTTATCGCGTACGCCCTCGCGCAGTGGATGGGTGTCGACGCCGATATCGTAGTAGCCCATCTGCGCCAGCCAGTCGACCACATCCTGGCCGCGATAGAAGCGGGCGCAACGCGGCGCTTCGCCGACCGCCAGGAACACCTTGCGCCCGGCCAGGTGCAGGTCCTCGGCGATCTGCGCCCCGGATTGCCCGGAACCGACCACCAGCACCGCGCCTTCGGGCAAGGCCTGGGGGCTGCGGTACTGCTCGGAGTGAATCTGGCTGATCGCGGCAGGCAGGCGTTCGGCCAGTCGCGGGATGATTGGCGTGTGGTAGCCGCCGCTGGCCACAATCACCTGGTCGGCCGTGAAGTCCCCCACCGAGGTGTTGAGCAGGTAGCCACCCTCGGCGCGTGCGCTCATGCGCAGCACCGCCACCCCTTCCTTGGCCGGAGCCTTGACCTTGGCGATAAAACCGTCGAGGTAGTCGATGATCTGGGCTTTTTTCATGAAGCCATGGGGATCGTCACCCGCATAAGGATGGCCGGGCAGGGCGCACTGCCAGTTCGGCGTCACCAGGCAAAAGGCATCCCAGCGCTGGTTGCGCCAGGTGTGCGTCAGGCTGTGTTTTTCCAGGACCAGATGGTCGATGTCCCGTTCCTGCAGGTAATAGCTGGCGCAAAGTCCGGCCTGGCCGCCGCCGACGACGATGGTTTTGTAGTGTGTCATGTTGAAATCCTCCTGAGGGATGAGCGGAGCGGTCAGAGATCGCCAAAGCCTGAGTAGTGAACCTTGCCAGCGCCCTGGTTGCTGATGTCCAGTACCTGCACTTGCGCGTCCGGATCGGCAAAGGCCCGGGCCCTCAAGCGCAGGCCGCCCAGGCTGTCCATGGCCGAACTGCAATAGAACCCCTTGACCAGTCTGACCCGTTCCGAAGCCGCGTTCAGGCCGGTTTCCGCCCGGTGCAGAAACTCGCCCATGACGTAGGAACGGCCTGCTTCGAGGTGCTCGTAGATGATGGTCGAGGGGGAGTAGGCGTTGCTTTCCTGGCCATCGGGCCAGCGCAGGCGAATGTTGACGGCGGGCATGTCAGTGTTCCTTTGAGACGGCTGAATGTTGGAATTCGGGGTAGCTGAATCCGGTGAAAGGCTGGCTGGCCAGGTCCCAGAACTCATGCTGTTCCTTGCCCTGGCTGACCCGCAGTCGGGCGCTGTCATCGACCGTGCCGATGGCGGCGCAGTGAATGCCTTCGAAGGCAAAGGCGGCCTCGACGGTGGCCAGGTCCTTGCGCGCCAGGGTGAGCAGGAAACCGTAGCTGGGGAAGGCTTGCAGCCAACGTTCCAGGGGCGCACCGGCGGGCATGGGCAGGGCGCCGAGGTCGATTTGCGCACCGCAGTGGCGAGGCTCCAGCAGCATCAGCAAGGTGCCGAGAATCCCGGCGTTGCTGATGTCCTTGGCGGCCAGCAGGAGACCGGCTTCGGCCAGGCGCGGGATGACTTCGAGTTTTTCCCGCAGGTGCTCGGCGGGCACGTTTTCGAAGGCTTTCCAGTAGGGCGCTTGACCGTGCCACTGGCCGTCAAGGTCCACGGCCATGGCGATGATCTGGCCTGGTGCGACGTGCAGGGTCGACAACAGACTGCGGGCCCAGCCGCTGATCGCCACCGCCAGTGCCGCCGGGTTGCCCGCGGCCTGGCTGGTGTGGCCGCCGGCGAGGATCAGGCCGTAGGCCTGACAGGCATCACGGATACCGGCCAGCACGCTGTCGGCGGCCAGGCTGTCATGGTGCCAATAGGCGTTGACCACGGCGTTGGCGCGACCGCCCATGGCAGTGATGTCGCTGACATTGGCCATGACCGCCGACCAGCCGGCGAACCAGGGCGCCTGTTCGACAAAGGCCGGGATCATGCCCTCGATGGCGAGCAGTTGGTACTGGTCGCCGCAGCGAATCGCCGCGGTGTCGTCGCCTGGCAAGGCGTAGAGATCGTCGCGGCTGGCCGCCGTGCTCGGCAGTGCCCGCGCCGGGTGCTGGATGGCTTGCTTGGCACGCATCGCCGGGGTGTCGCGCAGAGTTGCCAGCAGGTCTTGCAGGGGCGTTTCGGCGAGTGTCGGATTAGCCATGCTGGCGGACCTTGCGGGGCAACAGCGCGACTTGCCGTGGCATGAAGGGATAGCACTCCAGCCGTGCCTGCATCAGACAGTGCGGCTGGCCGAGCAAATCCATGGGTTGCAGGGTCCGCCAGTGCAGGCTGTGGAAGTAGCTTTCGTTGGCGTGCTGCACGGTGGCCAGGAAGGTCTGGCAGCCGAGGTCGATGGCCCGCGATACGGCTTCGTTGACCAGCGCCTTGCCGATCATGCCGTGACGCCGGTAGGCCTGCTCGACACACAGGCGCCCGCCATACCAGACGCCGGGGGCGCTCTCATAGATACGAACGGCGCCGACCACCTGCTCGGGCATGCCGCAGTGATGGGCCACGGCAACGATGGGGATGGCCTGGAAGTCCTTTTCGTCCTTGTCCTGGGCCAGCAGTTGTTGCTCGGTGCTGAATACGGCTCGGCGCAACGCGTAATAGTCCTGGCGCTCCCAGGCTTCGGCGGCGGGCTTGACCAGCAGGTCGTCGGCGAGAAAGTCACTGAAGGTGCTGTCGATCAAGGCAAAGGCATGTTCGGCCATGGCGGCTACTCCGGTTACTCGTGGTGTTTCAGGGCCGAGCAGGCGCCGCATTTGGCGCAGCCGGCGTTGATCTGATCCGAGTGCAGGCCGTGCTTGCGCAGGCTGGCGCCGATGCGCGGATAGAGCCGTTGCATGAAGGCGCTGTCGGGCTTGGGGTGATGGGCCAGGGGCGTGCCATCGATGGGCACGAACGGCACGACGAAGGGGTACACCCCGAGACTGGCCAGGCGTTCGCTCATCTGCGCGATGGCGTCTTCGCTATCGCCCAGGCCGGCGAGGATGTAGGTGCTGACCTGGCCGCGGCCAAAGACCTGGACGGCGGCCTCGAACGCGCTGAAGTAACGTGCCAGCGGCACCTCGGCCTTGCCCGGCATGATGCGTTGGCGCACGGCGTCGCTGACCGCCTCCAGGTGCATGCCCAGCGAGACCACGCCGCTGTCCTTGAGGCGCTGGAACCAGACATCGTCGTCCGGCGGCTCACATTGGGCCTGAATCGGCAGGTCGACGACGGCGGTCACGGCCGCCGCCGACTCGCAGAGGATGGCCGCGCCCCGGTCGGAGGTCTGTGGGGTACCAGTGGTCATGACCATGTGCTTGACGCCATCCAGTTCGACGGCGGCCTTGGCGACTTCAGCCAGCTGTGTCGGGCGCTTGCGGGCAATGGTCTTGCCCGCGGCGAGAGACTGGCCGATGGCGCAGAACTGGCATGAAGTGGCGGCGTCGTTCATGCGGATGCAGTGCTGCAGGATCGTGGTCGCCAGCACGTCCTTGCTGTGCAGGGTGGCGACTTTCCAGTAGGGCGTGCCGTCCGCGGTGCTCAGGGCATAAAAGTTCGGCACCCCGGGCAATTGCACCTGGCCCACCTGCAGGCCTTCGCGAAAGATCAACGCCTGGCTCCCGGCCGCATCGGGAATGGCGGAGTAGGGCGAGTCCAGGGAGGCGCGGTTGAGCATCGGCACCATGGCGGTGTGTTCGCCCAGGCTCAGCGCCTTATGGTCCGAAGGCCCGGCGCCACCTTTGCGCGACAGGCCGTCGGCGCCTTGCCAGCGCACGCCGTGGCATTGCAGTTCGGCCAGCAGGTCACTGCGGGCAGAGGACGCGATCAGGTTATTCATGGGCCTGCCCCTCGAAGCTTTCGCGCCGCTCATGCAGGTGTGCGGTCGGGCGCCGATCAATCAGTAGGCTGAGCAATTCCGGGCGGCTGTAATGCCCGACCGAGTCCATCATCCGCTTGCGTTTATTGATCAGGTTGAAGTCGAGGTCGGCAATCACCACGCCTTCACCACTGCGCAATGGCTCACCCAGCAGCTTGCCTTCCGGCGAGACAATGGCGGTGAAGCAGCCACCGGAAATCGGCTCCAGGGCACAGCCGGTGTCGGCCATGATCCGGGCCTGTTGTCCGGGGTCCAGCCACGCCGTGGCATTGACCACGAAACAGCCGGATTCCAGGGCATGGTGGCGGATGGTGACTTCAATCTGCTCGGCGAAGATCTGTCCGACCAGGGAACCGGGGAACATCGCCGCGTGGATTTGCTCGCCGTCGGCCATCAACGCATAGCGTGCCAACGGGTTGTAATGCTCCCAGCAGGCCAGCGCACCGATGCGCCCTACGGCACTGTCGGTGGCGCGCAGGCCGGCGCCATCGCCTTGGCCCCAGACCATGCGCTCGTGGTAGGTGGGGGTGATTTTGCGGCGGTGTTGAATCAGCGTGCCGTCGGCATCGAACAGCAACTGGGCGTTGTAGAGCGTGCCGCCGTCCCGTTCGTTGACGCCGATGCAGGCGACGATCCAGGCTTCCCGGCAGGCCTCGCCCAGTTGTCGGGTCACATCGGACGGCACGCTGACCGATTGTCCCAGCAGTTGCAGATGTTCCCTGCCCATCGCGAAGGGCGGTTGGACAAAGGAGAAATAGGGGTAGTAAGGCACCACGGTTTCCGGGAACACCGCGAACTGAACGCCCTCGCGGCCCAGGTCCAGGAGCGTGCTGCAGAGCTTCGCCACCGTGGCTTCACGGGAATACAGCACGGGGCTGAACTGGACGGCGGCGGCGCGGATAGTGGGCATGTCAGAGATTCCTGTCGGGAGATCGGCTGTTGAATGGCGTTGGACGTGGCGATGGCGTTCGAACGCGCCATCGCACGCAAACCCGGTTCCTTTTACGAGTCCGGGGGCTGCCTTACGCGGTCCAGGTATCGATGATCATGGCGCCGTCACGCCGCATCAGCAGGCGCAGATCCATCACGTCCAGCGGGTTGATGGGGCGGATGCCTTCGATCAGGGCTTTTTCGGTCTGGCCGTAAAGGGCTTGCAGGGCGAAGCGACAGGCGTAGACCTCACCGCCTTCGGCCATGAAGGCCTTGATCTGGTTGTTCACGGCCAGATGGCCGGGGAAGGCTTCGGCGCCGAGGGTCGGAAAGCCGCGCTGTACGCCCAGTTGCACGCCAGGTCCGTAGAGCAGGATCTTGGTTTCGAAGCCTTTGCGCAGCAGGCGTTTGGCTTGCAGCAGGTTGACCAGGCCGATGGACCCTTCGAAGGCGATGGTGTGGAAGGTCATCAGGGCCTTGGCGCCCGGTTCGGCTTTGACGTCTTCGAAGACTTTCTCTTCGTAGTTGACGAGAAAATCGCCGTCCTGGTAATGGGCAATGTCCACGTTTGGCATGTTGTCGTCTCCGTTAGGGTTGCTGTTATCGATGGCCGGGAGTGGCGGATCGTTGCAAGGGCTAGAGCGAAGGACGTGCCAGTTTTTTAGGGCGCCTGAAGGCTGTTTTTATCTGTTTGAAAGATATAGATATTTTTTAATTTCAGGACGACTTCGAAAGGATTTTGAGCCATGGATCGGCTACGTAATTACGTAGTAATACGATTTTTCGTAGTGGGTTCGACGAGAGTTCGTATCGTGGGGCGAGTGACTCGGTTCCTTAAGGGGCCGACGGCTGCAACGCTTGGGCGTTGGGATGAAATAGCGGGCCATAGTAGGCGCGACCACTATAAAGGTGCGGGCCGAAGGCAAAGCCTTTCTCCAGCATCGTGTTCATGTCGGCCTCGGTGATACGCATCACGTAACTGCGTTCGGTGGTGATCAATGCGCAGTTCGCCCCCTGGGCTTCGCGGATATTGAACCACTTGCCAGGATCGGCGTGTCCGCTGGGAAACCAACGGCCGTGGTAGTCCACTCGCCATTCGCCGTCGAGCAGGATCCAGTAGTCCGTGGCCGAGGTGCCAGTCCGATCGCTCTTGGCGACGACCGTTGCCTCCTCGGTTTCCCATTCCTGCGAATGATCGATCACCCACTGCAATTGCTCAGTCGACAGCGCCGTGAAAAACGGCGTGTGCCGCAGCAGATGCAGATACGTAATGGAGGGTTTCATGGTCATCTCCTGTGTGGCATCGGGGCGTCGTGTTGCACTGCATGCTACAAGCGTTATCGCTGTGAGCAGTCCAAGGGTTGCAATCAGCAGGCACCGACGTATCGCCGCCCTGCCTGGGTGTGGGGTGAGCGTCATTGCGGTTTGGCTGGCGATCGAATGGGCATGTCGTGTTTCCGGAGGAGGGTGGGCGAGCGGGCGCCATGGTGAACCGTATTTTCAAAAAAATAATGAGGTTGAAACGGACAACATCATTCCATTTTTCTCAACTATCGGGTGTCGCTTGATACGGGTTCGATTCCCGCCTCTGATGGGCTTTTTTCAGATCAATCTGATCCTATCGGGAGGTTACGAATTTCCGTATAAATAGGCTTCTTCGACATCAGACGGTTACGGGATTTCGTAGGCATGAGCGACACTGACTTCCTCAACGGCTGGGCCGACCTGGCCTATTCCTCCCGCCATATGGTGTTCGAGCATTGCGCCGAAGCCATCGCCTTGCTCAATCCCTATGGCGACCGTTTCGGCGATTTGAACATCGCCACCTGCCAGTTGCTGGGTTACCCCCGCCAGGAGTTGCTGGAACTGCCGGTCAGCAAGCTGTTCGGTCATCAACTGGCGGACCTGATCGTCTTTACCCAGGCGGTGATGGACAAGGGCCGTGGTTGGACCGACGGGCTCAGTTGCAACTGCAAGAGCGGAGAACGCATCGAGCTCGAAATATCCGCCACGCAACTCCTGGTCAAAGGCCAACCGCAGCTGATCCTGGTGCTGCATGAGCAAAGCCGGCAGCGCTACCATCGCGACCAGGCCGAAACCGAACGCACCATGCGTGGCGGCCTCCTCGAGTGGCGCAACATCATGAACCTGTTCCAGGAAACCGAGCGTGACAAGCAGTTACTGCTCAGTTCGGTGGGGGATGGCATCTACAGCATCGACAGCGAAGGGCTGGCCACCTTCGTCAACCCGGCCGGCGCGCGCATGCTGGGTTGGGCTCCCGAGGAGATGATCGGCAAGAACATCCATCGCATCCACCACCATTCCCACGCCGATGGCAGCCACTATCCGGTCGAAGAGTGTCCGATCTACAAGGCGGTGCATGACGGCCTGGTGCATGAGGGGCGCCAGGAGGTGTTCTGGCGTCGGGATGGCAGTTCCTTTGCCGTCGAGTTCACCAGCACGCCGGTGATCAGCGACAGTCGGATTGTCGGGGCGGTGGTGGTGTTTCGCGATATCACCGAGCGGCGCACCACGGAGCTGCAACTGCAGAACGCCCTGGCCGAATTGCAGGCCCTCAAGCAGCGCCTCGAAGAGCAGAACGCCTACCTGCAGGAAGAAATCCATATCGAGCACAACTACCGCGATATCGTCGGCCAGAGCGAGCCGATCCTGAAGATCGTCCGACAGATCGATGTGGTCGGCCCCACCGACGCCAACGTGCTGATCCATGGTGAGTCCGGCACCGGCAAGGAGCTGATTGCCCGGGCCATTCACCAGGCCAGCAAGCGCCGTGACCAGCCGCTGATCCGGGTCAATTGCGCGGCCATTCCGGCGGAGTTGTTCGAGAGCGAATTTTTTGGTCATCTGCGCGGGGCCTTCACCGGGGCGGTGCGCGACCGGATCGGGCGCTTCGAGCTGGCCGATGGGGGTACCTTGTTTCTCGACGAGATTGGCGAAATTCCCCTGGAGCTGCAGAGCAAGCTGTTGCGCGTGCTGCAGGAGGGGCAGTTCGAACGGGTAGGGGAGGAGCGTACCCGCAGCGTGGATGTGCGCATCATTGCCGCCACCAATCGCGATTTGCGGGCTGAAGTGCAAGCCCGGCGTTTTCGCGAAGACTTGTTTTTCCGCCTGAATGTGTTTCCCGTCCATTCGCCGAGCTTGCGCGAGCGGCGCTCCGATATTCCCTTGCTGGCCTCGCACTTCCTCCAACTGATCGGGGCGCGCTTGAACATGCCCGGGCACCGTCTGAACAAGGGCGACATGGCCCGCCTGCAGGCCTACGACTGGCCGGGCAATATCCGTGAACTGCAGAATGTGATCGAGCGTGCGCTGATCACGGCACCCGGAGCGGAGCTGAATATCGATCTGCCCAATGCCGTGGTGCCCGGCAAGGCGCCGCTGGCCGAGCTCAATTCGCGGATCATGACCGAGCAGGAACTACGGGCGCTGGAGCGCGACAATCTGCGCGCGGCGATGGCGGCCTGCAGCGGCAAGTTGTTCGGCAAGGACGGAGCCGCCGAGCTGCTGGGGATCAAGCCGACGACCCTGGCGTCGCGCTTGAAAAAACTGGGCATTGCCTAGAGGGCGGCCTGGTTTGTCGGCCGGATTGCCCGCCTTGAACATGCTGTATTCCTGGCTATCGATAGGAAGTGAATTTCATACCCGACCCCTAATCCCTCCTGGGGATTGGCGCTAGTGTCACTGCAAAATCGCGCCCCCTGGAGTAGAAAATGCCGCCGATCGATCGTCGAGACTTCCTCAAGGCCGCAGTGGCCATTCCGGCGGCGTTCGCCGGTCTTGCGGATCCCGCCCTGGTCAACGCCAGCGATACCCCGCAGGCAGCGGTAAAGCGAACGCCACTACCCTCCGGGCAGTTCGACTATGTGATTGCCGGTGCCGGCCATAACGGCCTGGTCTGCGCCGCTTATCTGGCCAAGGCGGGCTACCGGGTATTGGTCCTCGAAGGCGATTCGGTGATCGGCGGTGGCTGCAAGACCACCGAGCCGCTGCTGCCCGGTTTCAAGGAAGACCTGTGTTCCAGCGTCCACGGCGTTATTCTCAACAATCCCCTGATCCGTGACCATGAACTGGACCTGGCGCAATACGGCTACGAACTCCTGTACCCGGACGTCGTGTTGCACTATCCGTTCCTGGATGGCGCGTCCTTCACGGTGTTCCGCAATGATGTAGAGCGTACGGCCGCTACCATTGAGCAGGTATCAAAAAAGGATGCCCAGACCTTCAGGCGTGCAGCCACGGCCCGTGCCGGTCTGTCCGCAATTACTGCCGAAGCGGCGGCCCGTTCGCGTGACGGGATCTACCTGCGTCGACTCGGCGAGATGAGCGGCTTCACCGCCGCCAAGGCGGTATGGGAAAGTCCTCAGATGCGTGCGGCGGCGCTGTCGGGCGGGCGGTTTTTCGGGCCGAACGGCAGTGATTACGGCACCGGCAAGCAGGCGTTCTCGATGCTCGATCACCTCAAGGGGCGGCCCATTCCCAAAGGCGGCTCCGGGATGTTGAGCGTGGCGCTTGGGCGTTTTATCGAGGCGCACGACGGGGTCATTCTCACTGGCAAACCGATTGTCCAACTGGTGATAGAAAACGCTGCATGCAAAGGCGTCGAGTGCGCCGATGGCACGCAATACCGGGCTAGCAAGGGGGTGGTTTCCAGCATCCATGTCAAGCACCTGATCGATATGGCTCCGCGTGAACTGTTTGGTAGCCCGGTGCTCGATGGCGTCGATCTCATGCAACCGGAAATGGCCATGTTCCAGTTTCATTTTGCTTTTTCGCAGCAGCCTGAATATGCGCTGGCCTCAGGAGGAACCATTGCCAGCGTTGAGGCGTCGTTGATGGAAGACCCCGCGAGCATCTTCACCCTCAGCCCGGACGACGCCCATGGCGAGCTGAACATTGCCGACTACCCGCTTCAGGTGTGTCATCCATCCGTTTTCGACAAGACGCGGGTGCCGGCCGGGCAGGGGTTGTTGAAAATCGAAGGCTGCATGCCCTACAACCTCAAGGCCGGGCCGGAGCACTGGGATAGGATCAAGGACCAAATCGCCGATACCGTTTTGACCCGCTACATGGGTTACACGACGAACCTGACCAAGGATAAGTTGCTCGCCCAATACCTGCTGAGTCCTTTGGATATTGAACGGATGAACCCTTCGATGTGGCGCGGCAGCGCGCATCATTTCGACAATCGCGGCGGGAACTTCGCCCCTTGTCGCATGGGCATCCTCGGGCTTTATCAAACAGGTGCCTGCACGGCTCCCGGCGGCTCAATCAGCGGTTTGCCGGGACGCAATACGGCGCAGGTCGTGTTGCAGGACCAGGGGCTTGATCTAAAAGAAGTGGTCGGCAGGCAAACGCCGAACCGCCAGGCTTCGACTTAGTCGGGCGTCCGGCGGTTCGGCGTTTGCTGTGCGGACGGCGTTCCATGTGGGCGCCGCCCATTATCTGGCCTGTTTAGCGTTGGCCGAAAACCTGCAGAATCTGTTTGTACTCCATGAAGTCATCCAGGCTAGCCAGGCCACCGAGGCGGCCTTGTCCGCTGTTCTTGAAACCGCCTTCTTCGAACTCGACTTGCATGCCGGCCCAATCGTTGATGCAGATGTGACCGGCATCGAGCTGACGTGCCACGCGAATCGGCTGGTTGACGTCGCGGCTCCAGATGCAGGCGCTCAGCCCGTATTCGCTGTCGTTGGCCATGGCGATGGCTTCAGCTTCGGTGTCGAACACTTGCAGCGTCTGCACCGGGCCAAACACCTCGTCCCGGGAAATCGCCATTCCAGCAGCCGGCACTTCCAGCAGTGTCGGACGGTAGAACGCGCCACCGGCCAGCAGGCCTTCGCTGATCAAGCCACCACGAACGATGGCTGTGGCGCCGTCGTCGAGCGCGACCTTGACCATCTGATCCACCCGTTCGGCCGCCTGGCGGTCGATCAAGGGGCCCATCTGGCTGGAAGGGTCCGCGGCCGGCCCCGGTTGCACGGCCGCCAGTTTTTCCGCGAGCCGCTCTTTCAGTTTTTCCGCGATGCCGCGCTGCACCAAGATTCGGCTGCCGGTCACACAGAACTGACCGGCAAACACCGTCGAGGACGCAACGATGGCGGGCACGGCGGCTTCAAGGTCAGCATCGTCAAACACCAGGTGTGGGGTCTTGCCGCCCAGTTCCAGGCCGATGCGCTTGAACTGCGCGGCGCCGGCAATGGCGATCTGGCGCCCGGTCGAGGTGCTGCCGGTGAAGCTGATCACCGGAACGTCAGGGGAATCCACCAGAAACTTCGCGCCTTGCGCGCCGCTCTCGACAAAAATATTGACCGCGCCCCGGGGAATCTCTGGAACGCTGGCCAGTATCTGCGCGGACAGCCAGGCGGTCTGCGCCGCTTGGGCCGGCAGCTTGACCACGGCGGTACACCCGGCGGCCAGGGCGGGGGCGAGGGCGCGGATCAGCAGAAACGCCGGAGAGTTCCACGGCACGATCAGGCCTGCCACGCCCACTGCCTGGCGCAGCACCATGGATTGGGTACCTGGGCGCGGTTCGGCCACTCGACCAAAGGTGTGCAGCGCCAGGCCGGCGGCAAAACGCAGGGCGCGGACGATCTGCATGGCTTCGAAACCGGCCTCGGTTTTCAGCTTGCCGTTCTCGGTGGTCAGGCAGTCGATCACCTCTTGCGAACGACGCTCGTAGGCATCGGCCAAGTGACTGAGGGCGGTGGAACGCAGCATCGCGTCGACTTTCCAGTCGCTTTCGAGAAAGATCTGCCTGGCGGCCGCCACGGCCTTTTTCGCTTCGGCCAGGCCACCGTCATAGAACGTGGCGAAGGCTTCTCCAGTGGCCGGGTTGAGGCTGTCGCGCAGTTGCCCGCTGTCCATCCACTCGCCATTGATCCAGTGCTTTGCTAGCTGTTCCATGTGAAAACCTTTGCAAGGGTAAAGAGGTAGAGAGTGCTGATATTGGTGTTTTAATTCAACAAAAAT
Organism: Pseudomonas sp. MWU12-2319; assembly: GCF_023242525.1. Taxonomy (NCBI): domain Bacteria; kingdom Pseudomonadati; phylum Pseudomonadota; class Gammaproteobacteria; order Pseudomonadales; family Pseudomonadaceae; genus Pseudomonas; species Pseudomonas sp. MWU12-2319. The sequence goes on along the minus strand of NZ_JALJES010000018.1, from coordinate 148,857 downwards.
CTGACATTGTAGGATTTAGTTAAATTATCGCCGATATAAATCGCCAACCGATCATCGAACCTTGATCGCGACCTTTCCGAAGTGCTGGCCTGATTGCAGGTATTCGTAGGCGGCAACGGCTTCATCGAACGGGAAGACCTTGTCGATGGTCGGCACGATCCGGTTGATGTCGACGAAGCGCACCAGGTCTTCGAGCATGGCTCGGCTGCCCGCCGTGACCCCCACCAGCCGTTTGGCGCCGCCGATCAGCATGCCGGGTTCGATCGATACACCACCGCCACCACTGACTCGACCAATGACGACGACGGTTGCGCCAGGACCGGCGGCTTTGAGCGAGCGGGCCAAGGTGTCTTCGCCACCGACTTCGACCACCAGGTCGACGCCGCTGCCGGCGGTCAGCCGCAGGACTTCGTCCTGCCATTGCGGTGTTGTGCGATAGTTGATCGTGGCGTCGGCACCGAGGGCTTTGACCCGTTCGAGTTTTTCGTCCGAAGACGAGGTCACGAGGGTGAATAGACCCGCGGCCTTGGCCAGTTGCAGCGCCCACAGCGATACACCGCCGGTGCCGAGGATCAGCACGCTTGCGCCCGGCTTGGCGGCTCCGGCAACAAACAATGCGTTCCAGGCGGTCACGCCCGCGCAGGACAAGGTCGCAGCCTGCGCCGCGCTCAGGCTGGCGGGGGCTCGCGCAAAAAACGTCTCGCTGGCGACGATTTCCTCGGCGAGGGTGCCGTCGAATTGAGCACCGAACGAAACAGCGGTCTTGTCCAGTGACAGTGCACCGTCAATCCAGCGTGGGTAATAACTGGTGATGACGCGATCACCGACCTTGAAGCGAGTGACCGACTCGCCCATTGCGATGATTTCCCCGCAACCATCCACCATCGGGATGATCGGCTCGCTCGGCGGGTTATAGAACTGACCCCGGGCGAAACTGAGGTCGCGGTGATTGAGTGAGGTCGCCTCGATTCGCACTTTGATTTCGTGAGCGTCGGGCGTGCGGGCGCTACGCTCGACGGGTTCGAGCCCGACAATGCCGCTACCGGCGAGGATTTGATAAGCCTTCATTGGGTGTCCTTGATGTCGATCAGGTGATGGATTCGAAGGCCACGGCATTGACCGTGCGAGCCGTGGCGGCGAGTCAGGCCGAGTAGGCGGCATGACGCAGTGCGCTGGGGAAGTCCCCGCTCATGCCGGCGACCGCGGTATTGGTCAAGGTGACGACACTCAGGCGCTGCACGGGGTCGACCCAGAAGTTCGTGCCGTAGACGCCGGCCCAGTTCCAACTGCCGGCCCGCAGGGGCAATTTCGCCGCCAGCGGATCTTTCAGCACGGCCACGCCGAGGCCCCAGCCAAACCCCGGACCGGCCGCCGCGACCGGCAGATCGCCAATGGCATTGCGCGTCATGACCGCCATCGTGTCCGGGCGGATGATCCCCGCGCCGCCGGTACGGATCGCTTCGACGAAGCGCAGATAATCCCTGGCGGTACCGACCATGCCGACGCCGCCCGAAGGAAAGGCGTCACTGTCGAAGGCCCGGGCGGGTGCATAGGCAATCGCACCGGGGCCGAACCGAAGCGAAAATGGGTCGCTCATGCGCTTGGGCCGAGGCGATGCATCACCGTAGGGGGTGGCCAGCACGGTGCCGGGGGAGGCCACGAATTTGAGGCTGGAAGCACCCAAGGGGGTGGTAACGATCTTGCCTACCGCTTCGGGTAAGGTCATGCCGGTCACCTGCTCGATGACTGCGCCGAGCACATCGATGGCAACCGAGTAGTGCCAGCCGGTTCCCGGCTCGAAAAGCAAGGGCGCCGAGGCGATGCGTCGAAGATTCTCTTCGAGGGTCAGGCCGGATGCATCCAGCCCGTCGGAAACGCCGAGCCGATGGTAGGCCCCGTCCGGCGTTTCAAGAAAACCATAGGACAGGCCCGCCGTATGGGTCAGCAAATGGCGCACGGTGATGACCGGTTCGCGTCCGTCCGCGAGCTTCGGCCGAAAGTCGGGGAGCCAGCGGGTCAGCGGATCATCCAGGGTGAGTTTGCCCTGGTCGATAAGGGCCAGAGCCGTCACGCAGACGATGGGCTTGGTCATCGAGGCCAAACGACAGACTTCGTCTTCTTTCATCGGGCGCCGGGTTTCCCGGTCGGCGAAACCGGCCGCGCGCCGGTAGACGACTTCGCCGTCTTTCGCGGCAATGACCGTTGCTCCGACAATCTGGCCACGGCTCACGGCGTTGAAGATAACCTCGTCCATGGCCTCGGCTCGATTCCACGCCGATTGCCCTGTGGCCGCCGCCAGGGCTTTGGAGAGGGGGCTGGCAAGTGCCGCGCCCAGACCACCGATGGAGGCCGTCACGAGTAACTGGCGCCGGGATAGTTTTTTAGTGTCTGCCGCGTTTTGACGTGTTGTGGGCTTCATGACCGATTCCTGTCTCCAGCATGATGAGGTTATTGCTCCACACTTTATCTATTCACTGGTAGGGTGATAATGTGCCGATCTGGCGATTCAGTTTTTAATCGGAGTGAGGAATTGGAATGCTTGATCGGATTACCGGCATGCAGATTTTTTCCCATGCCGCCCATCTTGGCAGCCTGTCGGCCGGCGCCCGACAGATGGGCGTATCGCCAGCGATGGCGACCAAGCATGTGGATGCGCTGGAACTGCGCCTGGGCGTGCGGCTGTTCCATCGCAGTACGCGCAAACTCACCCTGACGGAAGCGGGTCAGCAATATCTGGAGGCGTGCAGCCGGATCCTGCCTGACCTTGAAGATGTAGAAGCCATGATCGCCTCGCAGCGTGTGGAGGCGAGCGGGTTGCTGCGGCTCAATGTGCCGTTGTCTTTCGGGGTGCGCTTCGTCGCGCCGTTGTTGCCGGAGTTCAACCGCCAGCACCCGGGCGTCACGGTTGACCTGGGGCTCAATGATCGCGTGGTGGACCTGATGGAAGAGGGCTGGGACCTGACGATCCGGGTGGGGGCCTTGAAGGACAGTCGTCTGGTGTCGCGCAAGCTGGCCGACAGCGCCATGGTCGTCTGTGCCGCTCCCGATTACTGGAACCGACATGGACGTCCCGGGCGCTGGGCCGATTTGCATACATATAATTGCCTGAGCTTTACCTTGTCGAACCTGTCGCGTCCTGACGAATGGCGCTTCGGCAAGGAGGCTGACAAGCGTGTGGCGATCAAGGGCAGCCTGCGCACCAACAACGGCGACGCCCTGGTCGCCGCCGCCGTCGCCGGGCTGGGGGTGCTTTACGAACCGGAGTTCATCGTCACGGACGCCATCCGCCGGGGGGAGCTGGAGCCTGTCGCCCTGGACGCGCCGTCGGCCGACATGGGCGGGATTCACCTGGTGCGTTCGTCCGACCGAACGCCGCCGGCGAAGGTCCGGGTTATGGTCGACTTCCTTGTCAATGCGTTCAATCCGCTTGCGCCGTGGTCGCTGCCTTGAAGTCCATCACCCTGGCTTCAGTCGGGTTTGCTGTCGGCCAGCCCGGGGGCCGGGAATGCCTGGGCGGCTATGGCTTTGCGCTTGCCCGGCAGGGTTTCTTTCAAGAACAGGCTGACCACCAGGCCGATCCCCAGGCTGCCCAGCGCCAGTAACAGGGTTTTCTCAATGCCGTAATGCTGCGCGATAAAACCCGCCAGTGCCGGCGCGACAGCCCCGCCGAACAATTCCGCGGCACCGACCACCAGTCCGGTCGCGGTGGCGATCTGAGCCGGCGATACCGACTCGCTGGTCAGCGGCCCGTTGATCACGCAAATCATGCTGAAGTTGAAGAAGGTCGTCATGAACAGGAGGCCGAACAGTTTCAGCGGTTCGGCGCCGGTGTTGATCAGCAGCCACAAGAACAGCGCGGTGGCCACGAATGACAGCAGCAGTACCGGTTTGCGTCCAAGTCGATCCGACAGAGTGGGCATGATCATGTCCCCGGCGAAGCCACCGAAGCCGATGGCCGACATGACGAAGCCCATCTGCGCGATGCTCAGGTGCAGGTAATCGGTCAGGTAATTGGCCGTCATCACACTGACGACAAACAGGCAGGTCAACGCGCAGCACATGGCGATGATGTTCAGCGGCATGTTGCGATGGCGCAGGACGGTCAGCCAGCTGTGCTTCTCGACCGGCTCAGCGGCGACTGTCGCCGCCTTGGCAACCTGGGGCCGGGTTTCCTTCAGGTGGCGGTAGATCAACCAGGCCAGCACGAAGCCCGGCAGCGCCACCAGCGCGAAGACCCAGCGCCAGGACGGCACCACGGCGAGCAACTGGGTCGCGATGATCGGCGCCAGCCCCAGGCCGAGCAGGGGAAAGAAGCTCAACTGGATACCCATGTTTCGACCCCGGCGCAGCGGATGGGAGACTTCGGCATTGGTGGCGATCGAGGTGGTGGTAAACGCCCCTTCGGCGATCCCCATGATTGCCCGGATCATCAGCAGCGAGGCGATGCCCGTTGCCAAGCCCGACACGCCGGCCAGGAGTGAAAAGACGATCAGCGAGGGGATCAGCACCTTGCGTCGGCCGAAGGTGTCCGAGATGCGCCCGATCAGGATGGAGGACAGCGCCCAGGCCATGGCCAGTACCGCCGAAATATTGCCCAGGTCCTGATAGTCCAGGGCCAGGTCCTTCATGATCGCGGGGAACAGCGGCAGGATGATGAAACGGTCCAGTCCGACCAGGCCGAAACCGAAAGCCAGGAGCAGGACGGCTTTCCATTCGTAACGCGAGTCCCATGCAGTCTTGTTGTCATTCATGGTTCGGGTTTCCAGATTTGAGGATGAGGCGTGCCCATGGCCCGGGGGTTCCCGGGGCCAGGTGCGGCTAGGGAACAGCGGTTTAGAAGTAGAACAACGCGTCCATGCTGGCGGTCAGTTGATCTCGGTCGCGGCCGTTGCCAAAGGGGTGGTCCTGGCTGTTGCCGTCGAACCAGTCGTAACGCAGTTCCGGGCGTAGCGAGAGGTAGCGGTTGAGGTCATAACGAAAGCCGGCGGTGACGGCGTTGAAGTCGCCACGGGCGCTGCTGACCGGGAACAGGGCGAAGCCGTCCGGGTCGCTGAAATGCTCGCCACGCACCGAGAACGCCAGGTCCTTGCGATAGCGATACGTCAGCACCGCGTTCGCCCCCCACCACCGGGCCCCGTCGAAACCCGGGCCGTTGACGATATCGATGGTGCTCGGCTTGCCGTCGCCGGCCTGATGGCCGTAGAGCACCTCGGCGCCCATCGACCAGTGTTCGTCGAACCCATGCCAACCGTTCAACGAATGCTGCTGCTTGAGTTGGCCGTTGGGTGAGATCAGCCGCTCGATCGGAGCCTGGACATCGTCGGTGCTGGAGTTCTCCTCGTTACCGACGACGAACTCATAGTCGACCCAGGTTTTCATGTCCGGAGTGCGCCAGCGCACGGCACCGGTCAGGGTTTTGCTGTCGTTGTTGTCACGCAAGTTGTTCCAGCCTTGCACCACGCCCAGCTCGACCCCCAGCACGCCGCTATCGTTGCTCATCAGGCGGGTGCCCATCAGCACGCCGGAAAAGGTCCCCGGCTCCGAGACCAGGGCGTAGGTCTTGGTCGCGAAGGCATTGCGCGCCTCACGGATATCCGGTGGGATTTCGTAGCCGATACCCGGGCCGAAGATCCCGGCCATGACGGTCAGGCCGGTGCCGATCGGCAGGTAGGCGGTGGCGGCCAGGTTGGGCACCGCCAGAAACCGTTGCTTGTCGCGTTGGGCCTTGGCCGCGTCATTGTCGCCTGGGGCGTTCGCCGCCCAATGCATGTCCCAGCCGAAGGTCCGGGCGAACTGCGCGTTGCGCCCGTAGTTGCCTTCGAAGGTAAATCCGAACGAGAACTTGTCGGGTGTCGGACCGGGCAGCGGGGTGACCCGAGGGATCATGTTCGAGTCCAGCGGTTTGTCGACGAACAAGTGCAACGAGCCGAACTCCAGGCCTTCGTCGCCGGCGCCGATCACCGGGAAGTTGCTCATTCCGCCCTGGCGCTCGTTCGCGGTGGAGCGATTGTTCCTGGAGTAGGTGGTTTCCGAAAGCCCCGAAACGATGATCCCGGTTTCCTTTTCCAGGCTGTCACCGAAAAGTGAGGTAAACAGGGCGCCTTCGCCGCGGTCTTCGGATGGCGCGGCATGGGCGGTGAGCGTTACGCAGGCGGCCAGAACCGCACCAAGCCGTGAGATCTTGATGGTATGCATTGCCTTTCTCTTGTTTTTATAGGTAGGCGAATCCGCTGCCCGCCCGCATCAGGCGTCTGCCGGGAGCCGGCGGGCAGGGTGTTGTCTGCGCGGGGTTCAACCCATACGCAAAATCGGTTTGACGGTCAGGCCACTCTGGGCGTCGGCAACGGCCTGGTTGATGTCATCGAAGTCGTAGAAGCGCACCAGCTTGTCGAAGGGGAATCGACCCTGGCGGTACAACTCGAGCAGGCGCGGAATGAACACCGAGGGAATGCTTTCGCCCTCGATGACCCCGCGAATGGTCCGGCCCTGGGTCATCACCTCGTTGACGTCGAAACTGGCTTCGGTGCCGGCCGGCGGCGCGCCGACAATGGCACAGGTGCCGCGCGCCCGTAGTGCATCGATGGCCTGGCGCAATACCGCGGGGCGCCCGCTGGTTTCCAGGGTGCAATGGGCACCGCCAGCGGTGATGCGGCGAACCTCTTCCACGGGGTCGACCTCCAGGCTATTGACCACATGGGTGGCCCCCAGCGATCGGGCCAGTTCCAGCCGGCCGGGGGTGATATCCACGGCAATCAGCGTGGTCGCCCCGGCAATGCGAGCCGCCATCAACGCGCTCAAGCCAACGGCACCGGCACCGAAGACCGCAAAGGAGGTACCGGCCTTCGGTTGCAGCACATTGAGCACCGCGCCGGCACCGGTTTGCACGCCACACCCCAAGGGCCCCAGCAACTCCAGCGGCAGGCTCTTGTCGACCTTGACCAGGTTGCGGCGGTTGGCAATCGAGTAGGTGGCAAACGATGACTGCCCAAAGAAGTGGTCGTGGATTGCATGCCCGTGGCTATCCCGGGTCGAGCCGCTGCCGTCGAGTCGGCTGCCACCGAAGTTCAACGCGAAGGTATGGGTGCAATAGGTCGCCTCGCCGGTACTGCAAGGTTCGCAGTGGCCGCAGGAGAGGTAGCTCATCACCACGTGGTCGCCGACGCTGAAGTCCTTCACATCGGCTCCGAGCGCCTCGATCACCCCCGAGCCTTCGTGACCGAGGACCATTGGCAGGGGGCAGGGAAAATACTGGTCACGCACGATCAGGTCGGTATGGCACACCCCGCAGGCGACCACCCGCACCAGCACCTCATCGGCGCGGGGGGCTTGCAGTTGAATCTCTTCCATCAGGAAGCGACCGCCTTTTTCCCGGATCACCGCCGCTTTGGCACGGTGCGGGTTTGACTGTGGTTGTTGCATGAGCAGGCACTCCTCGGCTCAGAACGGATAGGGACGTGGTGCGTGTTGCACGCTGATCCAGTGGTCGGTGGTGAAGGCGTCGATGATCCAGTCACCGTTGAAGCGTCCCAGCCCGCTGTTTTTCACCCCGCCGAACATGCTGTTGGGGCTGTCGTTGGCCGGGATGTCATTGATATGCGCCATCCCGGCCTGAAGCTGCTGGGCAAAGCGCAGGCCGCGGCCTTCGTCGCGAGTAAAGACCGCGCTGCTCAAGCCATATTCGGTGTCGTTGGCCATGCTCAAGGCATGGGCTTCGCTGTCGGCGCGGATGAGCTGCGCAATCGGGCTGAACAGCTCGGCCTGGGCCAGTGCCGAGTGATTGTCGACCGGGCCGAACACATGGGGCGGCAACACCAGCCCCTGCGGCTCGCCGCCCAGCAGTTGCGGCAGGCCATCGGCCCGGGCCCGGGCGATGTGCCCCAGGGCGCCGTCCAGTTGACGTCGATTGATCAGTGGGCCGATCACCGTGTCGGTGGCGTCCGGATCGCCAAACTTCAAGCGTGCGACCCGTTCGACGAACAGCGCGACAAAATCGCCGTAGAGCGAGTGATCGACGATGATCCGGTTGGTGCTCATGCAGATCTGGCCCTGGTGCAGGAAACGCCCGACAACCGCGGCATGCACCGCATGCTCCAGGTCGGCATCGTCGAGGACCACCAGCGGCGCGTTGCCGCCCAGTTCCAGTGCGACATGCTTGAGGGTACTGGCGGCGGCGATCTGCGCATTGATATGGCGCCCGACGTTGTTCGAGCCGGTAAAGGAGATGAAGCGCAATGTCGGGTGCTGGACGAAGGCATCGCCGATCTCGCTGTTCTGGCCGACCACCACGTTCAACAGCCCGGCCGGCAGCCCGGCTTCTTCATAGATGCGCGCCAACAGCAGACCACCGGTGATCGGGGTTTCCTGCGACGGCTTCACCACCACGGCGTTGCCGAGGGCCAGCGCCGGGGCGATCGAGCGGTGCGACAGGTGCATGGGCCAGTTCCAGGGACTGATGACCCCGATCACCCCGAGCGGCTTGCGGTAGACGCGGCTTTCCTTGTCGGCGATATCGATCGGCAGGATCCGTCCCAGCACGCGGTTGGGGAAGGTCGCGGCTTCGAGCATGCCGTCGTGTACGGCGGCCCACTCCATGTTGGCCTTGGTGCGCGTACTGCCGCTTTCGCGGATCAGCCAGCTGACTATTTCCTCGCGGCGTGCCTGCATGATCTGCACGGCCCGGTGGAACACGGCGCTACGCTCGGCTGGCAGTGCCCGCGCCCAGTCCAGTTGCGCGGCTTGAGCCACCTGGCAGGCGTGCTCGAGGTCCGCGAGGTCGGCCAGTTGCAGTTCGGCGAGCACTTCGCCGTTGTACGGGTTGCTGTCCAGCAACCGGTGGGCGCTGCCGCCGGGGAGTTGCCGGCCGTCGATGAATTGACCGGCAAAGCCGTTGTAATGACTGCTACTCATGATCTTCGCTCTCTTGAGGGGTGAGCGCGGGGCGCTCATTGGCGTTCTCAGCGGCGTTGCAAGCGCGGGAACAGGCGCAGCGCATTGCCCCGGGCAATGGCTTCGTGCTCGTCGGCGCTCAAGCCTTCGAGGGCGCGGAAGTGGTTTACGTTGGCCTGGACGTTGGCGGCCGGCTGGAACGGAAAGTCCGTGCCGAACAGGATCTGCGACAGCGGTGCCAGCGTGCGCAGGCCATCGAAGGTCGGCTGGTTGGCCGACATCGCCACGTCGTAGTACAGCCGTTGCAGTTCCTCGATCACTTCGGTTCCCGGCTTGGGCGTCGGCTTCATCGCCGGCATGCCGGAGAGCAGCGCGATGCGCCGGGCAATCGACGGTAATACGCCACCGGCGTGGGGCAGGATCAGGTTCAGCTCCGGGCAGCGTTTGAAAGTGTTGGAAAACACCAGGTCGATCACCGTGCGGGCGGTGTCCACCGGGAACTCGAACAACGGCGCCGGACGGCCCAGGCCGACCGCATCGAAGCATTGCGGCGAGGTCGGGTGCAGGAACACCGTGGCCTGGCGGCGGTTCAGCTCATCGAAAATCGGCGCCAGGTCCTCGCTGCCCAGGTACTTGCCGTCGGCGTTGGTTTCGATCACCACCCCGTCGAATTTCAAGGTGTCGAAGGCGTAGGCGATTTCTGCCAGGGACTCCGCGACGTGGGGCAGCGGCAAGGTGGCGAAGCCGCCGAAACGGCCGGGGTGTTGCCCGATCACGGCGGCGGTGTCTTCGTTGATCGCACGGGCCAGGGCCACGCGCTCGTGCTTTTCCTTGAGAAAGCCGACGCTGGGCGAAGACACCGACAGGATCATGGTGTCGATATTGCCGGCGTCCATCACCGCGAGTGCTTTTTCCGGCGACCATTCCGGCACCGGATAACCGCCGTCCAGGGTCAGCAGGCCGGCGTCGGTCAGCGCGGCCTTGTAGGTGGGCGACAGGCAATGGGCATGAACATCGATCAGGCCGCAGTGGCAGCGGGCTGTCGAATCGGTTGGCAGGGACATGGGGACTCCTCGACTCAGTACAGTTGCAATTCGATCGGCAACCAGCGGTAGCCGCCATCGCGGGCGACCAGATGGCCATGCCCGGGAAACGGGAAGTGATAGGACAGGACGGCGTAGCGCTTGCGCGCGACTTCTTCGAGGACCCGCACGCGGGTGTGGGCGGCGGCCGCATTGTCGAAGTCGAACAGGAAACCCCACTCCGGACGCTGCAACAGCAGCACCTGGTGGTGACACAGGTCGCCCCAGAGCACCAGCGTCCGGTCCTGGCTTTCGATCATGTACAGGGTGTGGCCCGGGCTGTGGCCGGGGGTGCTGACCGCGGTGATACCGGGCAGCAGTTCGAAACCATCACCGATCAGGATGATGCGTTCTTGTTCGACATAGGGGGTGAGGTTCTTGTGCGCGCCGAGGAAATGGTCGCGCATGTGCGGGTTCATCGCTTCGCCCTTGGGCGTCGAGAGGATGCTCAGGTCGGTCCAGTAGTCCAGCTCCCGTGGGTCGATGGCTATCCGCGCATTGGGGTAGAGCAATTGATCGTCATCGTCCACCAGGCCCCAGCAATGATCGGGGTGGGCATGGGTGAGGGCGACGATATCGATGTCCGCTGGATCAATGCCCGCCGCACGGAGGTTGATCAGGGCCTGGCCGGTTTGCGCCCCGAAGGTCTTGACGCCGAATTCGGCGTTGACCCCGGCACCGGTATCGAACAGCACCAGTTGGCTGCCGGTGTTGACGATCAGGATGTTCTGGTTCAGCGACATCCGGTCCTTGGGCAGGAAGTTGTCTTCCAGCAGTTGGTCGATCTCCTTCGGATCTGCCCCGATAAAGGTCGGATGCGGCGCGCCCATATGCAGGGGGCCGTCGGTAATGACCGTGCACTCGAATTCGCCATGCATGAAACGAGTCCAGCCACCTTGCAGTTGCTGAGTGAATGAAGCGCTCATAGATCACCTGTCGGTTGTTTTTGTCGTATTGATCGAGAGTGTTGCGCCTCAGCTCCTGATCCAGGCTTTGCCCCAGGAGTTGAGCGAGTATTCGCAGTGCGGCCAGACCCCGGCCTGGCGTTGCGGACCGGTGATCTCCAGTTCGCAGGAAATCTCCAGGCGGTTGCGGTCCGCATCCACCACCATGAAGAACAGGTTGTTGCCGGGGCCGTGGCGGCCGGGGCCGAAGAAGATGCTGATGTGTTCGGCGGCGAAGCGATCACCCCAGTCGCGAATGTCGTTCCATTCGTTGGTTTCGTAGCAGTGGTGATCCAGTTCGTTTCTTGAACCACGGAAGAACGCCAGGGAATGGTGTTCGTTGTCCGAGCGCATAAAGCGGGTCATCAGTGCGCCGTTGGCCTCATCGACTACATCGTCGGACACGGTGAAGCCGACCTTGTTGATGTAGAAGTCCAATACCGCTTCCAGCTCGGTGGTCTGGAACACCACATGCTGCAGGCGGCCCGGCATGCCGGGGTGACTGGCATCGGGGATATCGCGGCCGACGCCGAACAGTAATTGCCGGCCCTGGGGATCACGAATGCTGAAGGCATTGTCTTCCAGCAGGGGCGAGCGGGCGTTTTCGATCTGGCAGTCGCGGGCCTGCAGGTTCACCCGCAGCTGGCTGAGGCTGGCCTGGTCGGCGACGCCATAGGCGGCGGCGAGAAAACCGTTGCTGTCGGCCGGGCTGATCAGCACGGCGCGTTGCGGCCCGGTCAGCACCCAGGTGCCATCGGCCTGCCGATAGCCCTGTAGATCAAGCATGCGTTGATAAAAGTCGACCTGGCGCTGCGGCTCCTTGCTGGAGAGGTGCAGGTACAACAGGTGCGCAGGGGTCTGGGTCTGCAAGGTATGCATGACGGTCTCCTTAGCGTGAATTTCGCAGTAACGGTTCGTCGAGCGGGAGCGGATCGCTTGCGGCACTGGCCGGGGGCGGCCGAACGCCCAGCAGGGCGGTGAAACCCTCGGCGATGGCCTGCTCCTCGGCGAGTGGGAAGATCGCCGCGACATAGCGGTCGGGTCGCAACAGCAGCAGTTGGCCGCAGGGTTCACCGAGCAGCGTGGCCAGGGCACCGTCGCTGTCGACCCATACGTCCGTGCGCGCCGGATCGATCGGGCTGCCCTTGGGCAGGATCAGGATGCGCCGGGCTTCCAGGCGATCCCACAAGGGCTGTTGCAACGCGCCCAATCGGCTGTCGGCCAGGCTGGCGTATTGCAGCAGGGCAAAGCCGGTGCCGAGGACTTTATCCAGCAACACGCTGTTGCCCGCCGCATCCTCGACCTTGGGTTGCGGGAACATCTGCCCGCAACTCAACTGCCCGCTGCTACCGCTGCCGATCACCAGGCCCTGGGTGAAGCGCGGCTTGGGCTTGAAACGCATCTGCAGGAAGTAGTCGCGCAGCGGCGGCAGCAGGCCGATGACGCGGAACGCGCCACTGATCAGGTTGGCCCGCCAGACACTGGACGGCGCCATGACCACCCCGAGGCCCAGGGCCAGTTTGATCAGGGCCCAGGCGTGATCGCGGCGCTCGGTTTCATAGCTGTCCAGCGCATCGCTGCCGAGCTGTCCCTTGAACACCCCGGCCAACTTCCAGCCCAGGTTGTGGGCATCGCGAACACCGCTGTTCATGCCTTGCCCGGCATAGGGCGGGGTCAGGTGCGCGGCATCGCCGGCGAGGAAGATCCGGCCTTCGCGCCAACGTTCGGCCACCCGGGCGTGGAAGGTGTAAACGGTCTTGCGCACAATCGAGGTCGGCTTGTCGCCGCGAAACGGTTTGAGCAGCGCCTTGAGCTGTTCTTCGCCGAGCATCTGCTCGTCGCTTTCATCGGCCTTGAGCATGAACTCGAAGCGCCGGGTACGATGGGGCCCGGGCACATCCACTGTCGGACGTCGGGCGTCGCAGTACATCCGGCATTGCCAGAACGGATCGTCATCCTGCTCGGTGTCCACCACCAGCCAGCGTGACTGGAAACTTGAACCCACCAGGTCGATACCCAGCTGTTTGCGCACCGGGCTGCGGCCGCCGTCACAGGCCACCAGGTAGCGGGCGTGGACAGTGAGGATTTCGCCGGCGGCGTTACGCACGCTGGCGGTCACCCCGTGGGCGTCCTGCTCGACATTCAGCAACTCATGGGCGAAGCCGACCCGCAGGTTTTCGAAGCGGCGCATGCCTTCATGCAAGGTCGCTTCGAACAGCGGTTGGCGGAATGCGTTGCGCTTGGGAAAGCCATACAGGGTCGAGGTCGGTTCGACCTTGCCGAAGCAGCGGCCGCCCGGACGGGTGTAGTAGTGCACGCCATAGCCGGGCACCACATCCTTGAGCACGGCTTGATCCATGCCCACGGCTTGCATGGTGCGCAGGGATTCATCATCGATCGAGACCGCCCGCGGTTCGCCAACCGTGCTCTGCTTGCGATCGATGATGAACGTGTCCACGCCGGCCTGACCCAGATAATTGGCCAAGGTCAGGCCCGTGGGACCGGCGCCGCTGATCAGCACGCCGGTCTTGATGATGTTGGAAGTGGTCATGTTCGATACCGAGGTTGTTCAGTCCAGCGGCCGGGGACGCCCGGAAAACGCCTGCATGAGTTGCGAAAGCCGCTGTGCCAATTGCACGACTTGCTGCCCGTACTCGTCATCGCGCTCGGCATCGCATTCGCTGTCCGGACGCACGCAACTGATGCTGCCGATGACCTTGCCGTCGCTGTCGAAGATCGGTGCCGCGACCCCGCAGATGCCGCTGTCGACTTCGGCTCGCGAGACGACATAGCCTTTCTTGCGCAGGCGCTGCATCGCGCGGCGAAACTCTTCCCAGTTCTGCCCCAGGCAGCTGAGCCGGATTTCTTCGTGTTTTTCCAGGTACAGGCGGTTGTGCTGGCGTGAACCCAGGTTGGCGAGAATGGCCTTGGACGTCGCGCCGAGGAACAGCGGACGTGGTGTGCCACGGGTATAGCTGACCTCACTGGCGATGGTACCGCTCTGGTGTACGCAGACCACCTGGTCCTTGAACAAGCGGCAGGTCAGCCAGACCTGTGAGGGGCCCCACTGTGGGAATTCGCTCGCCAGTTGGTTGGCCGCGCGTACCAGCGGGTCGCTGACCCGCAGTTGCCGGTCCCAGGTAATGATCCGGGCGCCGAGCGCATAACGGCCGGCTTCGACCTGGAACAATAGATCCACTTCGGCCAGTTCACGCACATAGCGGTAGATCGTCGAGCGGGTGAAGCCCATGGCATGACCCAGGTCGTCGACGGTCCATACCGGCTGGCGTTCGGTAAACAGGTCGAGGACCTTGAGCATGCGCTCCAGGCTCGAGCCCTTGGCGTCGGCAGCGCTGTCCGCGGCATTGGACACCGCCTGGGAGGTAGCGGGTTTGTTTGCGTCAGTCATGATTCAGATCTCGTCCGCGATGGTGTTGCGCAGAGTGCCCAGGCCGGAGATTTCCACTTCGACCACGTCGCCCGGCTTCATCCACACGGGCGGTTCACGGAACGCACCGACGCCACCGGTGGTACCGCTGACAATCACATCGCCGGGCGCCAGTTCGGTGAAGGTGCTGCAGTACTCGATCAGTTTGCGCACGTCGAAAATCATGTCGCTGGTGGAGGTGTGCTGCATGACTTCGCCGTTGAGCCGGGTGGTCAGTTCCAGCGCCTGCGGATCAGGGATTTCATCGGCGGTCACCAGCCAGGGGCCGAAGCCACCGGTCTGCGGAAAGTTCTTGCCGGGCACGAACTGGATCGTATGCTTTTGCCAGTCGCGCACGCTGCCATCGTTGTAGCAGGCATAACCGGCCACGTGGTCGAGGGCATTCTCGGCTTTGACATGGCGCGCTTTCTTGCCGATGACGATGGCCAGCTCACCTTCGAAGTCCAGCTTGTGCGAGGCCTTGGGGCGCAGGATGGCTTGCAGGTGGGCGGCCTGGCTGTCGGCGAAGCGGGTGAAGATCATCGGGTAGGTCGGCATGTCCCGGCCGGTTTCGCGGACATGGGTGGCGTAGTTGATGCCGATGCACAGGACCTTGCCGGGGTTGGGGATCACGGGCAGGAAGGTGACTTCGCCGAGTGCCAGGCGTGGCAGCGCGGCGAGGTGCTCCGGGGTCAGGCTGCTGAACAGGCCATGGGTGATCGCGGCTTTCAGGTCATAGCCCAGTTCGGCTTTCAACGGTTGCAGGTCGAGCAACTGATCGCCGTCGACGATGCCGTAGCTCGGGATGCCCTGGTTGAGGAAGCTGGCAATTTTCATTGTGTGTCTCCTGGAAGGATCAATAAGTCGGGGTAGGATGGGAAGCGTGGTCGCGGCGCTGGCTGAAATGAATCGCCAGCAGCGCACCCAGGGCAATCAGGCTGGGAATCAGGGCCGCCATGAACACGTGCTGGACCTGCCAGCCAAGGCCGACCATCAGGCCGCCGAGCAAGGGCCCGAGGATCGAGCCAATCCGACCGATGCCCAGCGCCCAGCCAATGCCAGTGGAGCGGATTTCCTGGGGATAGAGTTCGGCGGCCAGGGCGTTCAGCCCGGCTTGGGCGCCTTGAATCAGCAGGCCCATCAATAACAACAGGGTCAGGAAGCTTGTCGCCGCGAGCGGCAGCATCACCAGCAGCAGAACCAGCAACTGATAGGCCAGGAACTGCGCGATCAACACCCGATGGGCGCCCAGGGCATCCATCAACCGGCCCTGTACCAGCGAGCCGACGACGCCACCCAGGCTGAACAATACGATCGCCTCGACGCCGGTATGGGCGGGTAGCCGGGCGCTGCTCAACACCGTCGGCACCCAGCTCATGATCGAGTACAGGATCAGCAGGTTCATGGCATAGGGCAGCCACAGCAGCAGCGTGCGGCGCCACATGCCGTGCTCGAACAGGCGGCGCGGGGAAATGCGTGGAAGGTTCGCCAGGGGGCGGTTGAACAGCGAGTCCGGCAGGGTTTTCAGGTTCGGCATCAGCCGTGAAACGATCCTCAGCACCTGCTCGCGGTTGGCCGCTGTTCGCGAGAGAAATTCGATGGACTCCGGCAGGCTGCGCCACAACAGGTCGGCAAAGATCAACGGCAGTACCGCACCGCAGATGAACACCGCGCGCCAACCCAGGGCCGGCAACACTTGCTCTGCAACCAGGCCCGCCACCATGGCCCCCAATGGCATGCCGCAAAATACCAGGGTGACCGCGCTGCGGGCATGGCGTCTGGGGGTGTACTCGCAGACCAGGGCAATCAGGTTGGGAACCGCGCCGCCCAGCCCCAGGCCGGTGAGAAAGCGGGCCAGCAGCAGTTGTTCGTAGTTGTGGCTCAAGGCGGTGCAGAGTGAAAACAGACTGAAGGTGGCGACGCAGCCGAGCAGGACTTTCTTGCGACCGATGCGATCGGCCAGGGGCGCCAGGCTCAACGCGCCGATCATCAGCCCGAGCAGGGTACTGGCGAACACCGGGCCGAAGCTGGCCGCCGGCAAACCCAGGGTTTCAGCCATCGGGCCGACCAGGAAACCCATGACTTGGGTGTCGAAGCCGTCGATAGCGGCCAGGATCACGCACAGGCCGATCAACTCGAACTGTAGACGCCCCATGGGGCGTTGGTCGATCACGTCGCTCAGGACGTTTTCTGTTGCAGGCACGGTTTGCATGGCATGGACTCTTTTTTTTGTTTTTGCGGCCCGTGTTTCGGCAGATGGGCCATGGAGTCCAATTTATGCTCATTCAAAAATTCTGTAAATAGGGATTTATAAAATATTCCACATTATGAGATTTTGGTTATTTTGTTGTTCGGCGTACCGATGCAGACAAAGGCCTCAGTCCCCCAGCGCCAAGCCCGCCCTGGCCACCTTCGGTTGTAGCGACAGCCGGGCTTCCTGCGACAAGATCAAGAGCAGGCCGAACACCGGGACAATGGCTGCGGCGAACGGGATCGCGGAGGCACCGAGGTGGCTGTCGATCACTGCGCCACCGATGAGTCCACCCAGGGCGTTGGCGATGTTGAAGGCTGAGATGTTTGCGGTCGCCGCCAGTTCAGGAGCCTTGGCGCCGTACTTCATGACGCGCATTTGCATGGAGGGCAGATTGGCAAACGTGGTCACGCCATAAAAGAAGGCCGCTCCCAGGAACAGCCATTTGTAGGGGGCGAGGAAGCCGACCAGGATCAGCGCGGCGATCATGGCCAGCGGCCAGACACTCAGCGAGCGACGCAGGTTGGCATCCGCGGTACGGCCACCGATGCTGTTGCCGACCACCAGGCCTGCGCCCACCACAACCAATACCCAGGTGATCGCACTGCGGTCGAACCCGGCGACCTGTTCGGCAACCGGAGCGATATACCCGTACAGCGTCATGAAACCGACCCAGCCGAGGGTGGTGAAGGCCAGGCTGGCCAGGAGATTGCGGTCACGGAACACCGAAAGCTGGGCCAGCATCGAAGCCGGTTTGTTTTCGGGGCTGCGGGCAATGGTGACGGCGATCATCAGCAGGGCGACGACCCCCATCACCGCCACGACGAGAAAGGTGCTGTGCCAGTCGAAGGTATTGCCGATCCAGGCGCCGGCCGGTACGCCCAGTACATTGGCGAGTGTCAGGCCACCAAACATCTGGCCGACCGCCCGTCCGGCCATGTTATCGGCCACCATGCGTGTCGCCACCACCGCGCCGATGCCGTAGAACGGACCCTGGGTGAGACCGGCGACCACGCGGCTGATCAGCAGTGTGGTGTAGTCGCTGCTGAAGGCGGCAATCAGGTTGCCGGCGACGAACAGTCCCATCAGGGCAATCAGTACGTTGCGTTTTTCGAAGCGCGCCAGCCACAACGTCAGAAGGGGGCCGCCGATCACGATGGCGAGGGCATAGGCGGTAATCAGGTTACCGGCTTGGCCGGTGCTGATCTTCAGGCTGTCGGCGACCTGGGGCAGGATGCCGGCGATCAGAAATTCGGCGGTGCCGATGGCAAAGGCGGAAAGGGTCAGGATCCAGATCTGGATCGGCATTCTTGAGGTCAGTGTCATGGGAGTTCTCCTTGCGCAAAAATCAGTGGATCAGTCGGTTGATGTGGCGAAGATAGACATTGCGGATTCATTTGATAATTGCTTAGGATTCGAAATTATATTTCGGAGATTCCGAATAATGACCCTGGATAACCTGGCGCTGTTCCTGATGATCGTCGAGAAGGGCGGCCTGTCCGCCGCCGGGCGGGAGTTGGGGTTGTCCCCGGCGTCGATGTCCGAGCGCCTGGCGCTGCTGGAGGGCTATTACGGCGCGAGCCTGCTGACTCGCACCACCCGTTCGATCAGCCTGACCGACGAGGGCCGCTTGCTGGCCGAGGGTGCCCGTCGTCTGCTGGCGGAAGCCGATGAGCTGGAAAGCAGTATCCGGCTGGGGACGCAGAAGATCTCGGGGCTGATCCGTCTCAGTGCCCCGGTCGATCTCGGGCAAGCGCGGATAGTGCCGATTCTTGACCGTTTCCTGGCCGAGCATCCCGCCGTGACCGTCGATCTCAATCTCACCGATGGCTTTGTCGACCTGGTCAGCCAGGGGATCGACTTCGCCATCCGCTACGGGATCCTCGCCGACAGTACGTTACGCTCCAAGCCGATTGGCGAGAACCGCCGGGTTGTCTGTGCCGCACCTTGTTACCTTGAACGCCATGGCATCCCCGGGCATCCGGACGATCTCTCGCGGCACGATTGCCTGGTCATGCGTTTTGGCAGCAACATCGATCGGGTCTGGACGTTCCGGGTGGTGGACGAGGCCTACCGTGTTGTGGTCCGGGGGCGCCGGGTGGCGAACAACGGTGGGCAGATCAGGCAGTGGTGCCTGGACGGGCACGGCATCTGCAACAAGTCCATCTGGGATGTCCAGGCCGATATCGCCGCCGGGCGACTGGTGGAGGTGCTCCCCGACTATTCGCCCGGGAAAACGGCGCTGCAGATCGTGTATCCGCCGGTTAACGTCTTGCCGCGCCGTGTCCGGGCATTGATTGACAGCATCAGCTCGGAGCTGGTGTCGTAAATCAGCTGTAGTCGGTACTCTGCGAAAGCGTTTCCCATTGCTGTATTTCAGCTTGCAGCATCGTGAGTTTTTCCTTCACCAATTGCACCGCATCGCGCCCCAGCAACAAGTGGGTGGGCGGCATTGGCGAGGCCACGACCTGCATGATTGCCAGGGCCGCCTTGAGCGGATCGCCGGCTTGCTGGCCGCTGCGCTCCAGGCGTGCCTTGCGTTGGCCGTCAAAGCTCGCGTCGTAGTCGCCGATGCTGCGTTCGGCCCTGACCATGGACCGACCGGCCCAATCGGTGCGAAAGGCGCCCGGTTCAATGGCGGTGACCGCGATGCCGAAAGGCCTGACCTCTTTGCCCAGGGTTTCGGAAATGCCTTCCAGGGCGAATTTGCTGCCGTGATAGGCCCCGAGGCCGGGGAAGGTGGTCAGCCCGCCCATGGAGGTGATGTTCAGGATATGACCACGGCGGCGCTCACGCATGAACGGCAGCACGGCCTTGATCATGGCCACCGCGCCGAACACGTTGACCTCGAATTGCTGGCGAAAGTCTTCCAGCGATGATTCTTCGATCAATCCTTCATGACCGTAGCCGGCGTTATTGACCAGTACATCGATGGCGCCAATGCGGCTTTCGATCTCGGCGATCGCGCCTGGGATCCCGGCGTTGTCGGTGACATCCAGCAGGCATCCAAACGAGTAACCCGGTTTCAGTTGCTCGAAGTCTTGGCGCGATTGCTCGTTGCGCAACGTGCCGACGACGCGCTGGCCGGCGGACAGCAGGGTCGTGGCCAGGGCCTTGCCAAAGCCGGAGCTGACGCCGGTGATCAGCCAGGTTTTCTGTGCGGGGTGAGCCAGGTGTTCGGTAGACATGGTGATTCCTCCGGTGGGTTGGAGGATTGTTCGGGCTTGCGACGGGGCGAACAAGCCGGTGCTCTTGACTCAGGCTTTGAAGTCAATCTTCATAATGCCTGTGGTATAAAAAATGACTTTTTGCGGAGGACGATCATGCGCCAGGACCAACTCGACGGGCTCGTGACCTTTGTCTGTGTCGCCGAGCATTCCAGTTTTTCCGCGGCAGCGGTCAGGTTGGGGGTATCGCCTTCGGCGGTCAGCCAGGTCATCCGCAATCTGGAGCGGCGCCTGGGGGCCGCCTTGTTCAACCGTACGACCCGCAGTGTGAGCCTGACCGAGGCCGGCGTCGGCTTTCTGGAGAAGGTAAAGCCGGCGGTGAATATGTTGACCTCGGCGGCACTGGAGCTGGGCGATACGACGGGCTCGCCCTCCGGGCTGCTGCGTTTGAATGTGCCTCGCTCGGCGTACATGTCGATCCTGCAGCCCAGGCTGTCCGCCTTTCTGGAGGCGTATCCGCGAATCGACCTGGAAATCAGCATGGAGAATGCCTTTGTCGACATTGTCCGGCTGGGCTTTGATGCGGGTATTCGTTTCGGCGATTTTGTCGAACGCGACATGGTGGCGATCAAAGTCGGGCCCAGCGTGCGCATGCGCGTTATCGCCTCTCCCGCCTATCTGGCACGGCACGGTACGCCCGAGCATCCCAGCGATCTGCTCGACCACAACTGCATCTGCTTTCGTTCCTCCGGGGGCGTGGTCGAGCGCTGGGATCTGGCCAAGGGCGAAGAAGTCCTGCAACTGCCCGTGCGCGGCCGGCTGATCGTCAATGATTCGGCGGCCCTGGTGCAAAGCGCGCTGGATGGCAACGGTATCGGTTACATGATCAGCGGCTACATCGATCGGTTTATCGAGCGTGGCGAGTTGGTCAGCCTGTTCGAGGATTGGGGGCCGGAGCTCCCCGGCTTTAGCCTGTATTACCCCGATCGCCGGCGGGTGACCCGTAAGCTCAGGGCGCTTATCGACTTCCTGCGTGACCCCTCGGGAGGGCATTTTTCCAATGCTCCGCCATTGGGGACATCGACGTCACTACGGATTCTTTAGCCGTCCCCCCCCCCCCCTTGTTAGCTGGGCTTCAAAGCCTCTGAAGGTCAGGTAAATTCTCCGCGGCGCGAGTTGCCCCTAGGATGACCGGTAGCATTTTATTCAGTGGCGGAGCCAGTCAAGCCGCTACCCCATGGCCGGCAAGAGGTGGATATGGCCCAGACGTTGAAGATAAATGGAACCGTGCACAGGCTCGATGTCGATGACGATACGCCGTTGCTCTGGGTCCTGCGGGATGTGCTTGGCATGACCGGCACCAAGTTCGGTTGCGGCATGGCGTTGTGTGGTGCCTGCACTGTGCATATGAACGGCGTGGCGATTCGCTCGTGCGTGATGCCGGTGAGTGCCCTGGCCCAGGCCGAAATCACCACCATCGAAGCGATCGGCGAGACCGCCGCCGGGCAGAAGATCCAGGCCGCCTGGCAGGCACTTGAGGTGGTGCAATGCGGTTACTGCCAGTCCGGGCAGATCATGTCGGCGACGGCGCTCTTGGCGAGCAATCCCAACCCCAGTGACAGTGATATTGATAACGCCATGTCCGGGAATATCTGTCGCTGCGGCACCTATGTGCGTATTCACGCGGCGATCAGGCAGGCGGCCGGGGCGACCTTCGTCAAGGTGGGCGCATGAGCACCCAGCGCGATACACCGGGCACCGGAGCGTGGTCCCGGCGCGGTTTCCTGAAGGTCGGTGCGGCCAGTGGCGGCGGGCTGTTGCTGAGCCTCGCGTTGCCTGGGGCGATCAGTGTAAGCCAGGCCGACGGCGCCACGCTGTTCGAGCCCAATGCGTTTATCCGGGTCGATCGGCGGGGCAAGGTGACGTTCACCATCGCCCAGGTCGAGATGGGGCAGGGGACCTACACCTCGATCCCGGTTTTGATTGCCGAAGAACTGGCGGTGCGGCTCGATCAAGTGGTGATCGAGCATGCTCCGGCGGATAACCGGCGCTATGTGAATCCGCTGCTGGGTTTCCAGGTCACCGGTGGCTCGACATCGATCCGCAGCACCTGGGAACCGTTGCGCCAGGCCGGCGCCAGTGCGCGCACGCTATTGATCCAGGCCGCCGCCCTGCAATGGGGAGTTGCCCCCAGCAGTTGCATGGCCCGCGAGGGGGTTGTCCTGCATGAGGCCAGCCAGCGCTCCCTCGCCTACGGTGAGTTGGTGGAAAGGGCCGCGACGTTGCCGGTACCGGAAAAGGTCGAGTTGAAGACCCCGGAGCATTTCCAGCTGATCGGACTCACCCACCAGCGCACCGACTCGCCGGCCAAGGTCAATGGCACGGCATTGTATGGCATCGACGCCCGTCCGGAAGGGGTCAGGGTGGCCGCCGTGATGGCTTGCCCGGTGATCGGTGGCCGTCTCGCCAGTGTCGATGCGCGTGCCGCGCTGGCGGTCAAGGGCGTGCTGCAGGTACTGCATATCGACAATGCCGTGGCGGTGGTGGCCGAGCATATGGGCGCGGCGCGCAAGGCGCTGGGCTTGCTCGAGATCCAATGGAACGAAGGCGTCAATGCACAATTCTCCACGGCTGACATGTTGCAGGCGATCGAGCAGGCTGCCCAAGCGGCCGGCACGCCGGTGCGTAACGTGGGGAATGTCGAGCAGGCGCTGGCGCAGGCCGAGAAAAAATTCGAAGTGGTCTATCAGGTGCCCTTTCTGGCCCATGCCTGCATGGAGCCGATGAACTGCACTGTGCATGTTCGTGCCCAGGGTTGCGACCTGTGGCTGGGGACCCAGGTGCCGGCGCGCGCGCAAGCGGTTGCCGCGCAATTGACCGGGCTGGCCGAGGCTCAGGTCCAGGTGCACAATCATCTGTTGGGGGGCGGCTTTGGCCGTCGCCTGGATGTGGATTTCGTTGCCCAGGCGGTGGCTTTCGCCAAACAGGTCGCGTTCCCGCTCAAGGTCATCTGGTCGCGGGAGGAGGACACCCGCCACAGCACCTTGCGGCCCTATCATTTCAATCACCTGAGTGCCGGGCTGGATGCCCGGGGGCTGCCAACGGCCTGGACCCACAAGGTGACCGGATCGTCGATCCTCGCCCGCTGGTTGCCGGCGCGTTTTACCAACGGTATCGATGGCGATGCCATCCGCGACCCGAGCGGTCCCTACGATTTCCCCAATATCGGCGTCAGCTATATCCGGCACGAGCCGCCCGAGGGGATTACCACCGGTTTCTGGCGGGGAGTCGGGCATACACAGAACGTGTTCATGGTCGAAGGTTTCATCGATGAGCTGGCGGCCAGTGCCGGGCAGGATCCGCTGGCCTATCGCCTGGCGCTGCTGGGCAAGCATCCGCGGGCGCGCAAGGTCCTGGAGACTGTCGCGCTAAAGTCCGGCTGGGGAACGCCCCCGGAGCCGGGACAGGGGCGTGGCGTCGCGCTGACCTTCTGCTTCGGCACCTATGCCGCCCAGGTGGCGCAAGTGAGTGTCGATCCTGCCGGACAGGTCCGGGTACACAAGCTGACCTGCGTGGTGGATTGCGGTCGCGCCATTGTTCCCGACAGTGTCGTGGCGCAGATGCAGGGCGGGGCGGTGTTTGGTCTGAGTGCCGCGTTGTTCGGCAACATCACCTTCAAGGACGGGCGGGTCGAACAGGGCAATTTCGACAGCTATCGGGTCTTGCGGATGAATGAGACGCCCGCCATCGAGACCCATCTGCTCGACAGTGAGGAAAGCCCCGGGGGGATCGGTGAGGTGTCCACGGTGATGATTGCGCCGGCACTGGTCAATGCGCTGTTTGCCGCGACAGGCAAGCGTCTGCGGCGGTTGCCTGTCGATAACCGTCAGTTGGCAACCTGAGTCGGATCGGCTGTTCCCGCCCGGTCAGCTTCATGGGCGGGAACACTCCGAACAGGGGTTGTGTGATCAGAACGGATATTGGCGAGACGTATGCTGCACCGACATCCAATGTTCAGTCGTCAGCTCATGAATCAGGCCTTCGCTGCCGAAGCGGCCCAGGCCGGAGTTCTTTTCCCCGCCGAACGGCATGTTGGGCAGGTCAACGGCGGTGATGTCGTTGATATGCGTCATGCCGGTTTGCAGGCCGGCGGCAAAGCGCTCGGCCCTTGATACATCGCGCGAGAAGACCGCGCTGGAAAGCCCGAACTCGGTGTCGTTGGCCATGTGCAGCGCCTGGGCGTCGCTGGCAAAAGCCAGGACCGGTGCGACGGGACCAAACAGTTCGCTGCGCCCAAGCCCCATTTGCGGGGTGATCCGGTCAAACACGTGTGGCGGCACCACCAGGCCTTGCGCCGCACCTCCCAGCCGTTGTCGGGCCCCTTCGGCATTGGCCGCCGCGATCGAACGTTGCACGTGGTGCAGTTGTTTCTGGCTGATCAAGGGGCCGATCACGGTATCCGGGTCATTGGGGTTGCCGACTTTCAACTCACGGACCCGCTCGACATACTGTTCGACGAATGCGTCATGGAGCTTTTCATGGACCAGGATCCGGTTGGCAATGACACAGATCTGTCCCTGGTGCAGGAACTTGCTGACGACCGCGGCATGTACCGCCAACTCGAGATCGGCGTCTTCGAGCACTACCAGCGGTGCATTGCCGCCGAGTTCCAGCATCATTTTCTTGAGCCGCGGGCTGTTGGCGATCTGGCCGGCGATACGCCGCCCCACGGCCAGAGAACCGGTAAACGAGACGACCCGGGGCACGGGATGTTGGACAAAGCCATCGCCGATTACCGCCGGATCGCCGACCAACACATTGAGTACACCGGCAGGCAGGCCGGCTTCCTCAAGGATCCGGGCGATCAGCAGGCCGCCGGTGATCGGCGTTTCACTGGCCGGCTTGACCACCACGGCATTGCCCAGGGCCAGCGCCGGGGCGAGTGTGCGACAGGTCAGGTGCAGCGGCCAGTTCCACGGACTGATGACCGCGACTACGCCCACCGGGTTGCGATAGATACGGTTCTCTTTACCGGGGATGTCGCCGGCGATGATCCGGCCCTGGGCCTGGCTCGGGAGCGTGGAGGCATCAAGAATAATGGCGCGGGCGGCTCCCCACTCCATTTCAGCCTTCATGCGGGTACTGCCGGATTCGCGAATCAGCCAGTCGACCACTTCTCCATGGCGCGCATCAAGGACCTCGACAGCCTTGCGCAACACGGCTGCGCGTTCTCCCGGCAAGCTCTGTTGCCACTGCACCTGCGCCGCTCGGGCCGCCTGGTAAGCGCGGTCGACGTCGCCCAGATTGGCCTCGTGGATCTCGGCAAGGCGCTCATGGGAATAGGGGTTGTTGACTTCAAGTACGCTGCCGGCATTGCCCGTGCACCATTTTCCGTTGATCAACAGTCCGTCGAATGTGTAGGGAACAGGGGGCGTGTCGCGGCCCGCAATCATTGATTGAGTCATGGGGGTTCCTTGGTTTTCAGATAAGTCAGGAGGGGTAGAGCGCTGGTTCAGCGAGTGCGGGGGGGGCCACCGCGCAAGGCGATCAGCAGGCCGCTGGTGCAGATGGCCAGGCCGTACCACTGGCCCGTCGTGGGCAGCTCGCCGACCAGCGGCACGCCGAGCAGTATCGCGACGGCGGGGGCCAGTGCGGGAAAGAGTGCGGCTCGACCGGCACCGAGGTAATGCACGGTCCGGGCGAACGCGAAGAGCGCGACGATGCCCGATAGCAGGCCCTGGACAACGCCTTGCTCAATGAGCAGGGCAATCGGTGTTGCCGACAGGCGTTGAGTGCCGACCCAGGCCATATAGAGAGGGGAGTAGACGACGGCACTGAGCACCGACACCACCGCCGTGGCAGCGAAGGCATTGAGTTTCCAGCGGCGCATCAGGATCGTGAAAGCAGCGAACATCGATCCGGCCGTGGCAAACAGCAGATCGCCGATCCAGGCCTGCGATTGACCGTCCAGAAGACTCGGGCCGGCAATGGTTATCAGCCCGGCGATGAGTACACCGAGCCCGATGAGCCGTGATGTTTTCAGTCGCTCGCCCAGCAGCAGGGCGGCAAGACTGATGCTCATGAGCGTCAATACGCCGAGCTGGATCACCGCACCATGGGCCAGGGGCGCGAACCGGTAGCCGCTCGCGCCAATCAGGATGAACAGGGGGCCAGCCAGCAGCGACAAGAGCACTCCTCGGCGCCAGCCGATACCGGCCAGTGTGCGCGGTGAATGCGTCAGCACCCAGGGCAGCAGGAGGGCACCGGCGACGGCGAAGCGAATGAACGCGAGGTCGCTGGCATGCAGTCCAGCTCCTATTCCATGGCGTGAAGCCGCCAGGAAGGTGCCCCAGATAACCGCCGCTATCGAGCCGAAGGCAATACCATAACGAGTATTACGGCGCGGTAGCGGCAAGTCCGAGATAAGTGCGGTTTGGCCTGACATTGTTTGTTCATCGCTCCTTTTAGCCCTCAAGCGTCATCGTTTGATAAGGGACGCTTCATGGTAGGAGCGTGACGTGCAACGGATAACCCCTCTGAATGACTATGCCCTTTGAAGACGAACTTCATGGCCTGTCGTCCGGGGCCGGCGTTCAGGCCGATCCACCGTGGGGGTCGAACGCGGTCATGCCCGCTTGTGCCTGCTTACTGCGCAGGGCTATCACACCCGGCACCCAGGCATGGGGAAAGAGGTAGAAGCGGTTTTCCTCCACGCCCGTCAGGGTGATTTCGGCGATTTCCCGGGCGGAAATCCTGCCGGCTTCCACGGCTCGTCGCACCCGCTCCTCGTACTGGCGCTTCATCTCGCTGTCGACGGCAGCGTCGGCGAACTCCACCGGGCGATTGCGCTCGGCGTCGATGATGCCGGTGGGGAAAAAAGCAGGCGAGAGCACGCTGACACCGATCACGCTGTTGGCCATTTTCAGGTCATTGGCCAGGCTCTCCGAAAGCGCCACCACCGCTGCTTTGGTGGCGTTGTAAATGCCGCTGCCGGCCGAGTACATCCAGCCGGCCGCCGAAGCGATATTGACGATGTGTCCTTCGCCCTGCTCGAGCATGATGGGCGTGAAGGCTTTCACGCCCCAGGCGACACCATAAAGATTGACCTGGGTGACCCATTGCCAATCGGAGACGGTGTTTTCCCAGAGAGGGGCAGTGACGCCCACGCCGGCGTTGTTGAACAGTAGATGGACGCCACCGAAACGCTGCATGGCCAGTTGCGCCAGCGCGGCGACTTGCTCGAATTTGGAGACGTCTACTGGCAGGGTGGCGATGTCGGTGTCGGGAAGCTCCTGCTGGATCAAGGTGCGGGTGGCCTCCAGGTTACCGGCTTCAACATCGGCCAGTACCAGCTTCATCCGCCGGCGTGCACAGGCCATTGCCAGTTCACGACCCAGGCCTGCGCCAGCGCCGGTGATCACGCTGACCTTACCGTTCAAGTCTTTCATCTGTTGCCTCCTGATGGGCGCTGTCGACACGCTGTTTCAGCGCTTCGTTCATACGTTGATAGAGTCGTTTCGACTGGCTCAGGCGCTGCCAGAGTGCCGGCAGCAAGAGGCCGGAAAAACGCTCGCCATGGATGAAACGGGTCGAGCCATCGGCGTTCTCCACCAACTGGAAGAAATGTTCGCCGGCCACCGTGAACGGGTTTCCGCCACGCCAGGCGAAACGGCGTGGCGCTTCGTCGCTGCTGATGCGGGCCTGAAAGGACGCCTTGCGCTCCTCGCCCAGCTTGACCGCGAAGTGCATCTGGCCGCCCGGACGGTGATCGATCCGCTGGATCTCCAGCATGGGGTTCCACTGCCCGTAGCGCTCGAAGTCGACGAGGCAGTTCCACACCGCACTGGGCGCCGCATCGATCTCGATTTCGGTCCTGATCTGCCGCGAGAAGAAACTGTCGCGGCGGGTGCCCAGCGCTTTGTAGGCCAGCTTCTCGCGTTGGCGGTTGAACAACCGGGCCTTCAAGTCTGGCTTGCTGAAGCCCACCAGGGGGTACAGTTGCGGCGAGCAGTAGAGCATCTCCACGGAAAAACCGTGGGGGTCGTTGACGTAGACGCACTGCACCAGTCCCGCCTGGCCCATCGGTTGGTAGTTGGGCACGAAGCCGGCCACCAGCGCCTGTTCGAACTGTGCGGTGAACCCCTCCTGGCTGTCGAAGCCGACGGCCAGGTTCAGGATGCCGATATCGCTCAGCCGGTAACGCGACGGCCAGGGTTTGGGGGCCGCCGTCTGGCGGATGTCCAGCCACATGTCGCCTTTGCTCAGACGGGCATGGGCGACAGTATCGTCAGCCGCCTCGAACGTAGCGTCGCTACGCCGGAAACCCAACCCGTCGACAAAGGCCGCCGCGCTGCGTGCGCAATCGGCGACAACCAGGCCCAGGCCTGTCAGCTTGCACGGGTAGGGCGAGCCTTGCAGTGAGCGGTCTTCTATCAGCTCGATGAGAATGCCGTCCGGATCCCGGATGAAACGACGATTGGCAGCCGGGCGGGTCTCCAGGGGCAGGCCTAGGGATTGGGCGAGCGCCTCGAAACGCTCCAGCGAGTCGACCCGCGCAAGGATTCGCCGATAACCGACGCGCTCGTCGTCCTCGGGGGCGAGGGGGGCCGCGACCGGCGACTCGAATTCGAACAGTTCCAACTGGAAGAACGCGCGGTCGTCGATCAGCCAACTGACCCGCGATGCCACGCCGGCCAGGCCTTGTATCCGCTCGGCCTGCTTGCCGCGAAAGGACAGGGTGCCGAAGACATGCTTGAGGCCGAACAGTTTCTGGTAGAAATGCAGGGACGCGGTGGTGTCGCGCACGCTCAGCGCGATCTGGCAGATGGTGGCGGTCATGGTCGTGTGCTCAGAAGAGTTTGCCGATCAGCGCGGTCGGCAGCAGTTTCAGCAGGGGGCGCAGCAGCCGCCAGGGATAGCCGGGAATCACCGCACGCTTGCGACGTTGCACAATGGCATCGGCGATCCGTTTGCCGCCGTCCTCCAGCGACAGCAGGAAGGGCCGGTGCTTGAGCTTGTTGTTCATCGGTGTATCGATAAAGCCCGGATAGATAACGGTCACGGTCAGGTTCTTGCCCAGCGATTCGGAGCGCAGGGCTTCCATGTAGACGCTGACGGCGGCCTTGCTGGCGCTGTAGGCGCCGCTGCCGGGCAGGCCGCGCCAGCTGGCGACCGAGCTCATCGCAACAATCTGCCCATGCCCCTGGTTCTTGAACAGGGTGATGGCGGCGTCGATGGTTGCGCAGGCACCGATAACGTTGACCTCGAACATCTGACGGGAATTGGCGAAATCGATGCGCCCTATGCGCCCGTCGCTGCCCAACCCGGCGTTGGCCACGACGATATCGAGCTGGCCCAGTTCGGCGCAGGCGGTATTCAGGGTGCCGCGTACCTGTTCGGTATCGCTGACATCCAGCGGATAGACCCGCACCCGCACGCCATGGTGCTCCTCCAGTTCGGACTTGATGATTTGCAGGACGTCGAGTTGACGGGCAGCCAACGCCAGGTCATAGCCACGTTTGGCGAATTCGCCTGCCAACTGGCGCCCCAAGCCTGAAGATGCACCGGTGATGAAGACCGATTTGCTCATTAACGCTGCCTCACTATTGTTTTTCTCCAGGGGCATTAAGCCAATACCGACCCCTTTGAGGCGATGTTCGAACGTGTCAGATGATTGATAATCACGGCCAAAAAGGCATTAAATAGCCCTTTCTGCGAAGCGTGAGCTGCCATGAGCCTTTCCCTGTTTCCCCGCGCCAGCCAGGCACCGCTGTGCTTCTGCATCGCACAGATGGAGGCTTGGGGGTATTCGCTGCATGAGGTGCTGGCGGGGAGTGGTCTGGATGTCGACAGTTTTGCGCTACCGGAATCGGTTCCCAACAGCCGTCAGGAACAGACGGTCTACGAAAATATCCAGCGTCTTTATCGAGGCACCGCGGCCGGGCTCGACCTCGGTCGGCTGACCAACGTGAATAGCGTGGGTGTGCTGGGCGGACTGTTGGCCAACGCGATCGACCTGGGCCATGCCGGTTATCTGTCGAGGCGTTTCCATCCGCTGTCCAATCCCTGGATCGTGCCCGAACTGATCGGCAGTCTCGCGGTAGGTCAATCGGTCGTCCGATACCGTCAGGTCGGCGGATTGCCCGCGTTGTACCGGTTTCTTATCGACCGCGACATTCTCGGCACGCGCCAGCTGTTACGTGACATTTTCGGTGCGGATGCAGAGGGTTATGTGCGGGCAGTGGCATTCGGTTATCCCGAGCCCGAAGACGCCGAACGCTATCCGGTCGAGTTCGATTGCCCCGTGAGCTTCGGTCATGACTACACCTATGTCACCTACGACAATGAACGGGGCCACCCGCGCAATGCACGACGAAACCCGCACGCTTATCACCTGTATCTAAAGCTGTGCCGCGAAGCCCAGGCCGAACGTGCAGCGTTGTCCTGGCAAAGCCGGGTGGACAGCCTTCTGGCGTGCATCGATTTCTATCCGAACGCGGCCGCCATGGCCAAGAAGCTCAACTGCTCGGAACGGAGTTTGCGGCGGCACCTGGGGGAGGAGGGGGTGCAGTACTCGGAGTTGGTGGACAAGATACGCTTCGAACGGGCGATCTACCTGCTGCGTCACTCCGAAGACTCCATTAAAACCATCAGCTTCAAGCTCTTCTACAGTGAGCCGCCGGCGTTCGTCCGGGCGTTTTCACGCTGGAGTGGAACGACGCCGGGGGAGTTCAGGGGTGGGATGGGGACATAGGTATCAGACGGGGCACTTGACCCCGTCCAGGAGCAGGGATTACTCGGTTTTCGCCGCCATCAAGGCGTTCAGTTCGCCGTAGGTATGGGCTTTCAAGGCGTGGGTATCGAGCTGGCCGTTGTCCAGGAAGCTGCGGACCAATGTGCCCATGGCGCCATGCAGGAACTCGGCGATGCTCGAGCCCGCGCTGAGGCGTCTGACGCCCAGGCGCTGCAACTCATCGGGGGAGGCCAGCCCGTCCCGGGACAGCAGGTTGACCGGCAGTGGGGTGGCCCGGCAGATCGCGGCAATTTCGTTCGAGTCGACCACGCCCGCGGCAAACAGCCCATCAGCTCCGGCGCCGGCATAGAGTGCGGCGCGTTTGAGCAGCTCTTCAAGACGCTGTTCGGCGGGGAACAGGTTTTTCAGGTAGACGTCGGTGCGTACGTTGATGAACAGCTTGATACCCGCCTGGTTCGCTACCTTTCTCGCCACATCGATCTTGCGCACCAGCAACTCTGGCGAGCCGAGGCCGTCTTCGATATTGATCCCTACCGCCCCGGCGGCGATCACGGCGTTGATCACCCGGCCGACCTGCTCCAGGTCATCCGAGTAGCCGGCTTCGATATCCACCGTGAGCGGGACGCCGAGCACCCGTGCCATGGACTTGACGGTGGTGCTCAGCAGGTCGAGAGGCAACTGGTTGCCATCCTGGTAGCCATGGGACCAGGCCATGGCGGCGCTGCTGGTAGCCACGGCCTTGCCGCCGAGGCGTTCGACGATGCGCGCACCGCCCGCATCGGCCACGTTGGCCAGGACCAGCAGTCCATTCTGATGCAGGCTGTGAAAAGCGTTATCCAGTGCGGTCATGAGGATTCAATTCCTTTGAAAAATGTATTGGGCAGCATACCGGCTTACTCAGTTCGGAGGGAACCGAGCTGTTATTACTGACTTTCCGAGGACAGCAATACCGTTTTTTGCGGGATGGCTGAGCGGGACGCAAGCGATGTTGCCGGCGATGCTGAACCAATGCTGAACGGGTTTGAAGTTGCCGAACCTGGAGGGGAGAAAGCAAGGGGCGTTTCTTGTTTACGGGAGCGCTTTATTGGCATGCAGGGCACAGGTGCCTGAGTCAATTGTATGATGGCTGTTACCAGTCGACTTAATCGAGATGATACCTACAGCAGCTGAATCGTATGGTTTTTTAGTCTGCAGAGCGCACTCAATGTGTCGATTGGTATTTTTATGTTTTGTTTTTGATACAAATATGAAATCTGAAATTTTTCACCGCTCGCGAAGTTTTCTGGGCGAAAACAATGCTTCTTCTTGGCAATGAGAGGTGCTAGCCTCTGATGGCTTTTTGATGTCTGACTTTAGTTGATGTCAAGTTGGGTTTTTGGTGAAACCGATTTTTAGCTATAGCGCTTTTTAATGTATTGGCCTGCTCTAGGTTGGTTTGACGTGCCTGTTATTGCACGGTCTACTTCCATCTTTCGTTAATGCCATTGAGTTGACATGTCTGATCGTAACGCAGGGAGCAGCGTTTCGCCTGAAGCGCTAGAGTCCACAGGAAGTGAAGACAGTGGCATCGCCTCACTCGTCGTCATCGCCCAACTTTCAGGTGTCGCTGTCAGCGCGGAACGCCTCAGGCACCTGTCAGGACTGTCCCGGCCTATCGATGCCCTGACGCTGGTACGTCTGGCGCGGCAGGTCACGCTCAAGGCCCGCTCTACCACGAGCCAGGTCAACCGCCTCGCCCAGACACCGCTCCCCGCTATCGTCGAACTTCGCGATGGACGTTTTCTGGTCCTGGCCAAGTGCGCGAACGACAACGTCTTGCTACATGACGAAGTACAACAGCGTACTTTTCAAATCACCTTGGCTGAATTTGAACCGGTCTGGTCCGGTCGTTTAATCCTGGTGACTTCGCGTGCCGTTCTCGCCCAGGGCGGTGGCAAGTTTGATATGTCGTGGTTTATTCCTTCGATTGTCAAATACCGCAAGCAATTTATGGAAGTGCTGGCCGGTTCGTTCTTCCTGCAATTGTTTGGCCTGGTCTCGCCCTTATTCATGCAGGTCGTGATTGATAAGGTGCTGGTGCACAAATCAATGTCGACCTTGGACGTGCTGGCGTTCGGCCTGATTACCATTTCGGTGTTCGAGGCCTTGCTGGTTGGGCTGCGCACCTATGTGTTCAGTCACACCACCAACCGGGTCGATGTCGAACTGGGCGCGCGGCTGTTCAATCACCTGCTGGGGTTGCCGCTGGCGTATTTCCAGGCACGGCGAGTGGGTGACAGTGTGGCGCGGGTCCGTGAGCTGGAGAATATCCGCAACTTCCTCACCGGCAACGCATTGACCGTGGCCATGGATATGTTCTTCACCCTGGTGTTCTTCGCGGTGATGTTGACCTATTCGCCCTTGTTGACCTTGATCGTCTTCATCTCGCTGCCTTGCTATATCGTCTTGTCGGTCCTCGTCACGCCGGTGCTCAAAGCCCGGCTCGATGAAAGATTCCGCCGTAGCTCGGAAAACCAGTCGTTCCTGGTGGAGTCCGTGACCGGTATCGAAACCATCAAGTCGATGGCGGTCGAGCCCTTGATGCAGCGGCGCTGGGAAGAGCAGTTGGCGGCCTATGTTTCCAGCGCCTTCAAGGCCTCCAATCTTTCCAGTTCGGCCAATCAGGTGGCCTCCCTGATCAGCAAGCTCACCACCGCGGCTTTGCTGTGGTTTGGCGCCCGGTTGGTGATTGGTGGCGATCTCTCGGTCGGTGAGCTGATTGCCTTCAATATGCTGTCCGGGCGCGTCAGTGGCCCGGTCCTGCGTCTGGCGCAACTGTGGCAAGACTTTCAGCAAGTGCGGCTGTCGATGGACCGCCTGGGCGACATCCTCGATAACCGGGCCGAGTCCGGCGTCTCTGCCGGGCAAGCTTCGATGCCGCCGGTCAAGGGTGAGGTGGTGTTCGACCGGGTGGTATTCCGCTACCGCGCCGACGGTCCCGAGATTCTGCGCGGGCTGTCGTTGACGGCCGAAGCGGGTAGCGTTATCGGCATCGTCGGCCCTTCCGGATCCGGCAAAAGCACCCTGACCAAACTGATCCAGCGCCTCTACTCGCCCGAGCGCGGGCGGGTCCTGATCGACGGCATGGATTTGTCTGTCCTCGATCCCGCTTCACTGCGGCGGCAAATCGGCGTGGTCCTGCAAGAGAACATGCTGTTCAAAGGCACGGTGCGCGACAACATCGCCTTTGCCTCACCTGGCATGCACTTCGACCAGGTGGTCGAAGCCGCGGAGCTGGCCGGTGCCCATGAGTTCATCTTGGAACTGCCGCAGGGCTATGACACTGAACTGGGGGAGCGCGGCAATGGTTTGTCTGGCGGTCAGCGGCAGCGTATTGCCATTGCGCGGGCCCTGGTGACCAATCCGAAAATCCTGATTTTCGACGAAGCCACCTCGGCGTTGGATGCCGAGTCGGAATCCATTATTCACGGCAACATGCACAAGATCTGCAAGGACCGCACGGTGTTCATCATTGCCCACCGCTTGTCCGCAGTCAGAATCGCCCAGCGAATTATCACGGTCGAGAAAGGCACCATCGTCGAAGAAGGCAGCCACGACGAACTGCTGCAGCAAGACGGGCGTTATGCCTCTCTGTGGCGCCATCAGACGGGGCATCTACATGTCGCTGCTTGATCGCTGGTTCCCCCGACTGCGGCATTACCGCGACATTGCCCGCGCCGCACTCGACGCTGAAAAAGCCCGGGGTAATCCGTTGCAACGGCAGCGCGACGAGGTCGAATTTTTGCCAGCGGCGCTGGAAGTGCTGGAAACCCCTGCGTCCCCAGTGGGACGTGGCTTGATGTGGGCGTTGATGCTGCTGTTCACGATTGCCCTGGTCTGGTCGACCATCGGCAAACTTGACGTGGTCGCGGTGGCGGAAGGCAAGGTCGTCCCCAACGGCAAAAGCAAAACCATCCAGCCGCTGGAGGCGGGCATCGTCAAGGCGATCCTGGTGGACAACGGCCAGCATGTGACGCAAGGCCAGGCCTTGATCGAGCTGGACCCGACCGAGGTGACGGCCGATGTCGGCAAGTCGAGGATGGCGCGGGTCGACGCAATGCTGACGATCAACCGTGCCCAGGCCCTGCTGGATGCGCAAACTGCTAACCGGGCACCAACGGTCAAGGCGGTTGCGGACGCCACGGAGGATCGGCAGCGGGATACCCAACGTTTCGCTGAAAGCGCCTTCTACGAGCACCGCAGCAAAGTCACCAGCTTGTGTTCGGAGTTGCAGAAGCGTGTCCAGGAACTGCAAACCACCCAGCACAAAATCAGCAGCCTGCAGCAAACCTTGCCGATGACTCGCGCCGAAGAGGAGGACTACCAGACCTTGCTCCAGCAAAGTTATGTGCCGCGCCATGCCTATCTGGAAAAGGAGCAGGCGCGGATTCAGCAAGAGCAGGAGTTGGCCGGGCAGCAGAGTTACGCGAAGGAATTGCAGGCGACGATTCAGGAGCAGCGTGACGATATCGATACCGCCATTGCGCAGTTTCGCCGTGAACAACTCGATGCGCTCAATCAGGCGCAGCAGCAGTTGGCCCAGGATCAGGGGGATGAAACCAAGTTTCAGCAACGGCAGTGGCAAACCCACTTGACGGCGCCGGTGGGTGGCACTGTGCAGGAGTTGGCTGTGCATACGATTGGTGGTGTGGTCACTCCGGCTCAGGCCTTGTTGGTGATTGTGCCGGACGATGCGGGGTTGGAAATTGAAGCGCAGATTCTCAACCGGGATATCGGCTTTGTTCGCCCGGGACAGGAGGCTGAAATCAAGCTGGATGCCTTTCCGTATACCCACTACGGCACGATCCCGGGCAAGGTCATGTCGATTTCACAGGATGCGGTGAAGGATGACAAGTTGGGGTTGGTTTATCCGGCAAGGATCCAGCTCGGTGCGCATGTGATTGTGGCGGATGGCAAGGATGTGCAGTTGGAGCCGGGCATGTCGAGTTCGGTGGAGATCAAGACCGAGCAGCGGCGGATTATTGAGTATTTGTTGACGCCGTTGTTGAAGTATCAGAGTGAGGCGTTGCGGGAGCGGTGAGTCTATAAGAGGTGGTGCGTTCTTCGGCCGAAGCTGCACTGAATCAAGATGCGAAAATTCAAGGTGGGTTTCAGTGAAATTATATTCAACATTAATTGCGCTGACTGTTTTGGGCGTAATCGTTATGACTAACCAAGTAGACGCTGCGTCTGGTGAGAGCGCAGCGATGAAGGTTAATCTCGCGGTGCCGTTGCCCAAATTGCAAAAAACCATTGATTTTAGCGATTTTCTAAGCAAGCCAATCGTAAAAAAACTGACCTTCAGTCCTGAAGGACGTTATCTGGCAATAGTGTATAACCTGGATTTTTCGTCGACAGATATTGTCGTCTGGGATATGCAGCATGATAAGAAACAATCACACATTCATTGTCCGTATGATTATGGCGATATGTCTGATCACGACCTGCTGTGGAGCCGTGACGGTAAAATTATTTCGTTCGGTGCAAAGCGACAGTGGGATCCCATGACGGGGGATTCCTTACCAGACAATCCAGCTATTGGACGCGCGTCCCGGTTGAATAAGGATGGCAGCAAGATGCTGACCATTGTCGGGGCGATTGGTGAGCCCTCTTACATTTACATCTACGACACGAAAAATTGGACTCTGCAAAAGCTCTATGTTGATGGGCTGGCGGTTCAACGGGCAGCATGGACTGCCGAAGACAAAATCATGGTGGGTGTCAATGGCACCAAAAAAACTGTTAACAAGACTATGGATGGAAGATTGCTCGCCCCGTTCGATGTGGGGTTGAGATTACTTGACCCTTCGGGGAAATCGCCAACAAAGGCTGTTTGGTATCCCGCAGTAGCCGATAATCGGCCAGGGTACTATCCATGGAAGCAAGCTGTTGACGTGGATTTATCAGTCGGCACTTTTGCGGCTAACCAGATTGCACTCGGAATAGGTCGAATAATTAGTGGCGAGACGATGGATATCCTGACCTACTATTCCATGGATGACATTGTGAGTGACAAGGTTTCACCAGGCGTGGGGGGATTGGCGTTCAGCCCGAACGGAGAATATTTATTTGTAAAGGCTGGAGCTTGGTTTGATGGACGAAAACCGGTTGTGAATTCAATTATTGATGCGCGCACCGGAAAACAGGTTGCTCAGTTTGGCGGTGGCGATAGAGGCATTGCGGTCAATCCAAATGGTAAGCAATTGGCTATTGGCAACATTCATTCGGTTCAGATTTTCAGTCTTCAGTGACTGATCAAGAATTTAAGGAGTATGCCATAAGCCTGTTCAGTTATTTATATGGGGTGTCTATGTTGTCGAATTGAATGGATTTTGTTGTGGTTGGAGTGCGCAAATTTAAAGGGTAAGGTGCGTAGATATGGTTGTTTCTACTATTTGTAAGAAAGTGTTGGTGTTCGTTTTGCTTGGCCTAGGCGGTTGTATGAGCGCGTTTGCAGATGATAGCCCATGCACGATGCCAAATGGTTCTTTAAGTAGCACGCAATGCAAAGAAGAGAAGCTGAAAACCTTGGAGAAGGAGCTGGATGCGGGTTATCAAGAAGCGTTGGAAAAGTTGCCAAGCTCGAGTAAATGGGACACTCGGGAAACCAAAGGGCAACTTGAAAGAGCGCAGCGTGCGTGGAGAGTCTACCGAGATGAAAATTGTGGCTATGTAGGCGGGCTGCAGGGAGGTAGCAGCAGGTGGGTGACAACTTTTGCCGATGACTGCGCCATAGAGGAGACTGAGAGGCGAATTGATTTTTTGAACCTCTATCTGGAAGCGGTTGATGGAGTGCACAAAGTTTACTAAAGGGGGAGGCATGACAGGCTTGCCATAGTAACTAGAGTAAGCCGTGTTTCTAGTTTTTTATGAAGGACTAACTTTGTATGTGAAGGAGAGGCGGGATGTCATTTGTTTATGAGCGCATTGGTGCGGATGTGGCGGATATAGTCCACTGGGAAACATACCCTGAATATCAAAACTCATGGAAGGCATCATCCGGATGCCTGGGTGATAGATCGTGAGCTTGATGCCTTTATCTGGCGTATTAAAGGGTGCATGCCTGGATGGCCCAATCAGGTTTTCGGAATGTGCTGGAAGGGAGATGGAGGTGTTAGGGTTGAAGCAATTGAGACACTAGAGGTAACCCCAGATACAGACGGGAAGCTATGCGATATTTTTTGGGGTGTCATACGTGTAGATCTTCCAGCGTTGCTTGAACCGGAGCGCGCTTTGGTTGAGTCGGCTTTTAAAGATGCTTTAGAGGTTTTTGCAAGGCACCGCATTTCCTTTTTACTAAGGAAAGCTATGGGAAAATCAAGCTTAATAAGCCGCTAGGATACATTATTGGGTTTTTGTTTTTTCTCATCGTCTTTATGATCCCGTTTTTTCTTCCGTTTATTGGGAATTTCCCCAATCCTCTGATGAATCAAATGAGTCGTTTTTTACCCCTGCGATTATTGGCTTGGGGCACGACAGCGATAATCCCATTTGCCTTAGGGTGGTCTGTCGGTTGCACTTATCAACGATTTATTGTTAGCAGAAAATACTGAAGGGGCACGGGTTTGCCAGCCTCAGAGAGCGGCAAGCCGAGCATCGAGCGTATCAAGAAACACCTTCGTCTTGCTCGGCGTAAAGCATCTGGACGGCAGCAGGGTGTAGATCGGCGCAGGAGCGCTGTGTCATGTCGATTTCGCAGGATGCGGTGAAGGATGACAAGTTGGGATTGATTTATCCGGCTCGGATTCAATTCGGTGCGCATGTTATTGTGGCGGATGGCAAGGATGTTTCGTTGGAATCGGGTATGTCGAGTTCGGTGGAGATCAAGACCGAGCAGAGAGGGATTATTGAGTATTTGTTGACACCGTTGTTGAAGTGTCAGCGTGAGGCACTAGGGGAGTGCTAATTGAGAAAAAGCAGTGTGCATTGCGTTGGCCGGTTGAGCCCGCTGCGGCCATATTTTATGGCAGTACTTTATTAAAAAGGAACCAAGATAATGGATTTGCCTATTACTCCAGCCCCCGAAGCGGGGCGTCCGATAAAGCCTATTCCTTGGTTTCGAACCGGGCCCTTTGTGCTGATTAGTTCAGCTACGATTACTGTTTATGCATTGTTGGGTAATTTTTCTCCGTATTATAGAGCTGTTGTGGATGTTTTTATAAGTCCGATAATTGATAGTCTGGGGTGGGCTTTTCTGAATATTCGAACCTCGCCTATGAGTGGGGAGCTTGACCCTATTTACTATCGTAATTTGATGGGGTTGTGTGTGCTCTTTAGCGCTTTGTATAACATTGCATCTGCTTTGTATATGGTTAAGGTTAAGAAAATAGCGGCTGCCAGTTGCGAAGATGCGCATAAAAATATAATGATTATGCAAGGGGTTGGTGTCAAAAAAGGGTGGGTGTTATTGCATCTTGGTGTGTATTTTATTGTAGGTGGAATTGCAGCTTTTACCACATTTATTTTTTTGAATTGTATGTTTGGCTGGTTCGAATTTTTGCCTTCAAGGTATGACATGCTATTTACGTTGATCGTCTGTTTGGCATTGATTTTGCCGTCAAGTTTCTGTGTGGCGATGTGGTCGATTGTTGGGCAGCTTGTTTTTTTTGATTTTCGGAAAATTTTTGAATTTATTGTAAAAAAATAGGGAGTTTGGTCATGGCGGAAAAAACAGCTTTCGATACTTTTTGGGGGAGGTTCACAGCACCTGGAACCGGGGATGTCGAGTTCGGTGGAGATCAAGACCGAGCAACGACGGATTATTGAATATTTGTTGACGCCGTTGTTGAAGTATCAGCGTGAGGCGTTGAGAGAAAGGTAAATTCGATATTTGGGTTTCCCATGAGCGCTTTTCTTATTTTTTCTAGACGGGTGATGAAATGTTAAGTTGGATTGGGGCTGTGCCGAGATTTCGCAAGAAAAGCGCTTTTATTTTTTGTTAAATCCCAAAGGAAGTCTCTGATGTGTTGCCTTTTTCTTGCAATAACTGCTTTGCAAGCCGGAATCATTATCGACCAAGAAGGAAATTTCAGCATGAAAATTCGTACGCGGCTAAAAAAATTTTTGGCAAACCCGCTATGACGCAAATTGTGCCTGGCTCATCCGCAGGAGAACTTCGTGAACAGTGGTTTGACGCCACTCCAATATATGTGGTTTTTCCTGTACTTATAGTATTTTATGCGTTTTCAGGATTTTATTTTCATCGATTAAATGGAGTTATGAACGAGTTCCTTACTCCCCTAGTTAATGGGCTTAGCTTCATTGGAATAAAGATCGCCCCCATCTTGGTAGGACCGTTTGACGAAATCTTTTTAACAAACCTTAGCGGATTATCTTTTCTAGGTGCCGCCACATATAACCTCGCCTCAATTATATATATAATAAAAAATAAAAGATTTGCCGGGCTAAGTTGTATTGAAACCCATGCATTGCTAATGAAGCGAAAGCAATGGGAGGCAAAAAAAGCGTGGATAATGCTGCATTTAAACATATATATTGGCGTAAACGCTATCGTAGTATTTATTGTATTGTGCTTTCTGGATAGCATATTCCATTGGCAAGTTTTTACGATAGCTAGCAACGGAATACTAACGGCATGCTTAGTATCAGTATATTTTTGTTTCTCGGGCATGATGCCAGTTTATCTGTTCTCTGTGGTTTTAAGGTTTGTAGTGTTTGATGTTTCTTACATTTTTAAAGAAAAGCAAACTAATCGGTAATATGGACGCAATCATAATCAAAGGTGCGTTTTTAGGAGAAATAGCGGCGTTAAGTCAAGATGCTAAAGCAGCAGGCAATGCCGGAAATTACCTTTTTTGTAGGAAAGTGCTTTTCTTTATATCTCTCGTTCTATGGGGGGCGTTTTTTATGCTAATCAATTAAGGTGTTTTGATTCAAAGAGGCGTGACAAGGTCCGAAATGCCAAAAGTTGATACAGTTGGAATTAGCTTGTGGGCCGAGTCATCGCTGCTTTGATACCCCGCCCGGTCGCGATAGTCGGCGGTTGAAGTGTCTACTCGGCACTTTGTGGGAGCAGTTATAGGGTGACATTCAAACCCCCTATTTTCGCTCTGGATCCCTTGGTTTTGCTCATCAAGAAGCGCTATATGTAACAGCTCGTATGAAGGTGCTGACTGTTGTCCAAGGTAGAAATTATTATCCGCATGATAGTGGATACGCAGTCTTCACTGCCCATGAAAGCCTTGAGCGTTCGCTGTGTAAGCTGTTCTCGCTTCTGAGTGCTGAAGCAAACTAATCGCTATTCAGGAAAGGATCCAGACACATGGAAGATTTCCACGCCACCAATCCAGATTTTGACAAACATGTCCAAGGCGCCGTGCTCAGTATGCCTGCGGCCAAACTGCTGGGATTTCACTACAACTACCTGAAGCCGGGCTATTGCGAAATCGAGCAGCCCACCCGCAAGGAACTCACCCAGCACAACGGATTCTTTCAAGGCGGCATCATCGGTGCGCTGGCCGATTTTGCCGGTGGCTCGGCCGCTGGCACCCTGTTGCCGCCGGGCTGGATCAATATGACGACAGACTTCACGGTCAAGCTGATCGCTCCGGCAGACGGTGAAAAGCTGCTGGCCAGGGGGCGTGTCATCAACGCCTCGAACAATACGACGATTGCCGCTGCCGACTTGTTTGCCGTCAAACAAGGCACGGAAACACTATGTGCCACCGCACTGGTGACGATGCGCAATATTCCCCTCAAGGGCTGAAGCGTTTGCTGGCTGATTAAAGCCTTTGAGATCGGCAACACCCCTACGGGTTTGCTGGCCTCAGAGAGCGGCAAGCCGAGCACCAAGCGCATCAAGGAACACCTTCGTCTTGCTCGGCGTAAAGTGCCGGGAAGGCAGCAGGGCGTAGATCGGCGCAGAAGCGCTGTGCCAGTCACGCAGGATATGCACCAGGCGACCTGCCGCCAGGTCGTCTGCCACATCGACACTGGATTTGAGCATGATCCCGTGGCCATCAATCGCCCAGTCGCGCACGGCATCCCCGCTGTTGGCGTGCAGCCGTGAGCGCGGCTGCAGCTCAATCACTTCGTTTCCCGGACCTTCCAGGCGCCAGGGCAGGGACGGGTCGTCGTAGCGCAGACACCCATGACGCTCCAGATCCCGAATACGCTCAGGCTCCCCATGACGTTCGAGATAGGCGGGCGCAGCCACCAGAATCCGCCGATTCTCAGCCAGCTTGCGCAGGATCGCAGTGCTATCCCGAGGTTGGCCGATACGCACCGCGACATCGATCCGTTCGTACGTCAGATCGATCAGGCGGTCGTCGAGCCTGAGTTCGATATCCAGCTTGGGATGGCGCTCGACCAGCTCGGCGACCAAGGGCACCAGGTGAATACGCCCGAAAGAAATGGGTGAACTGACCCGGAGCATGCCGAACGGCTCTTCACCGCCCATCGTCATGCGGGACTCCGCCGCCTCCAATTCCTCGAGTATCCGATCAACGTGAACCATCAGGGCCAAGCCCTCATTGGTCGCCGACAGTGTTCGTGTGGTCCGGTTGATCAGCCGTTGTCCTGCTCGTCGTTCCAGTGCCATAAGCCGTTTGCTGACCACCGCCAGCCCTACACCCAGATCACGCGCCGCCGCTGACAGGCTGCCGCAGACCAGGATCCGTTGGAAGGTACGCAGCTCGTTGAGGTCGTCCAACATACTATCAACCCTTGTTCAATAATCTATCTACCAATAGCCGTATTCTAATCCTAAAGGCAAGAGGCAACACTTCACACACCGGATCAGAAAACCTCTGTTCATCCCATCCCTTGTTTGGAGCCTTGCCATGACTGCTGACTCAGCCCTGTTCACACCGACACTTGTAGGCGAACAATCCGTCCTTCACCGCGTCGTGATGGCGCCGATGACACGCGCCCGCAGCACCCAGCCGGGTGACATCCCCAATGCGCTGAACGCCCGTTACTATGCACAGCGGGCGTCGGCGGCCCTGATCGTCTCGGAGGCGGCGCAGATCTCGCCGCAAGGCAAGGGCTACTCCTTTACTCCGGGGATTCATAGCCAGGAGCAGGTGGCCGGATGGCGCTTGATCACCGATGCCGTACATGCCGCGGGTGGGCGCATCTTTCTGCAGCTTTGGCATGTCGGCCGGATATCCCATCCCGATTTCCACAACGGCGAGTTGCCGGTGGCGCCTTCGGCGGTTCCCTTCGAAGCCAAGATCTGGAAGGTGAATCCTGCGACTGGTCTGGGCGAGATGGTGGATTGCCCGACACCGCGTGCGTTGGCCAAAGAAGAAATCCACGGCATCGTCAACGACTTCCGCATCGCCGCGCGCAACGCCATGGACGCGGGCTTCGACGGTGTCGAGATTCACGGTGCGAACGGCTACCTCGTCGACCAGTTT
Organism: Pseudomonas sp. MWU12-2319; assembly: GCF_023242525.1. Lineage (NCBI taxonomy): Bacteria > Pseudomonadati > Pseudomonadota > Gammaproteobacteria > Pseudomonadales > Pseudomonadaceae > Pseudomonas > Pseudomonas sp. MWU12-2319. The sequence goes on along the minus strand of NZ_JALJES010000018.1, from coordinate 105,928 downwards.
CTGCGCACTACCGCCAATACCCGAACCGATGAATACGGCGGCTCGCGGGAGAACAGGCTGCGTTTCCTCAAGGAAGTGGTCAGTGCCGTTGCAGAGGAAGTGGGGGCTGAACGCACAGCCATTCGCCTGGCTCCCTTCCTGACCGCACGCGGTATGGACTGCCCCGATATTCTGCCGACGATCCTTGAGGCCACTGCGTTCCTGCAAACGCTGGGCATTGCCTACCTGCATCTGGTCGAAGCCGATTGGGAAGACGCGCCGCAGTTCACCGAAGCGTTCCGGGCCGATATCCGGGCGCGTTTCCAACGGCCCATCATCGTTGCCGGCAAGTACGATCTGAAACGGGCCAATTGGGTCATCGACAAGGGGTACGCCGATCTGGTCGCCTTTGGCCGTCCTTTTGTTGCCAACCCTGACCTGCCAAGACGCCTGCTGGAAAATCTCCCCCTGGCCGAGTTTGCCGGCGACACGCTGTTCGGCGGTGACGAGCGCGGTTACTCGGACTATCCCGCGTGGCCGGCGTACAACGACGCTATTGCCTGATACAGGCACAAAAAAACGCCTCCCGTTGGCGAGCGCGTGAGGGACTGAATCGTCACGGTCTCGCGTGTTTACCCTTTATCAAGGAATCCTGATCATGCAACAACGTTCCAACCTGTTTCGTTTCCGCGTCGCGGCCGTGTTCTTCGCCCTGGCACTGTCGGGTGCCGTATCTGCCGCGCCCGTGGAGTTGGTGAAGCCCGGCGTCCTGGTCGTAGACAAGAGTCTTGCGCCTGCGCAACTGAAGATCATGGAAACCGCCGCCCGCCGTTATGACACGTTCTGGAATAGCGGCGACGAAACCTTCGCCCGTGAAGCGCTGGCGAGCAGTTTTATCGACAAGACCCCGCCTGCCGGCCGCAAGCAGGGGCCGGAGGGGCCCTTGCTGGCCTCCCGGGCGTTTCGTGGCGCGGTGCCTGACCTCCGTTGCGAGGTCGAGCAAATGATCATCGCCGGCGACCGGGTGGTGGCTCACCTGCATTTTCGCGGACACTTCACCGGCACCTTTGGCGAGACCAAAGGCCGCGGTCAAACCGTGGACTTCATTGCCACCGATATCTACCAGATTGAAAACGGCAAGATCGCCGCGAACTGGCATATCGAAGACAACCTGACGTTGATGAAGCAACTGGGGGCGTTATGAAGGGCGCAGTGATGAGAACATCCATGAACGAAGTCGCTATCAAACGATCAAGAGGGTGCCGAGCATGACGATTCAACATCTCGATCACTTCACGCTGCGTACCGCCAAGGTCGAGGAAACGGTGGCGTTCTTTCGCGATGCCATTGGGCTCGAGGAGGGCTGGCGTCCTGCATTCCCATTCCCGGGCAGTTGGCTCTACTCGGCGGGCCGCCCACTGTTGCATATCGCCAACCTGGAAAGCCGTGGCGCGGAGCTTGACGCCTATCTTGGAACCCGCGCCGTTGCAGCGGGCTCGGGTGCGCTTGATCACGTCGCGTTCCGCTGCAGTGATTTGCAGGGGCATCGGCAGCGTCTGCTCAGCCTGGGTTTGCACTTCAGCGAACGCGTGGTACCCGAGCTGTTGGAGCATCAAGTGTTCGTTGAGGACCCGAATGGGATAACGGTAGAGCTGATTTTTGCGGACTCGCTGGAAACACGGTAATCGGGTGTCTTCAGTCTCGCTGAATCATGTCTGCTGGTGCTTGTTGAGGCATGCGCGCAGCCCCGACACGTCAAGCTCCGAAGAGTGTAGAAGGTAAGTGCGCCGCTGGTCGAATGCCAGCAGCGGGTGTTTTAACGGAATAAAATCGACGGTTTAAGTCAGGGGCGCCGGAGCGGGTGGCGGTGGCACCGATTTTTTATGGTGATCATCGGCATTGGACCAGCCTAAGCCTGTGCCGAAGTCGATTTTCTGTTCGCTGAACGAATAGCCGATATTCGCATCGCCAAAGTAGCCGTCGCCCTGGTAGGCCACGCCGATATTAGGTCGAATGGAGTGATTGGAGAATACGTAATCCACACCCACGGCTCCTACCCCCCTGTTCTCTTGATTATCCGAAAATGCCTTGATTCCAACAGCCGGCCCCTCACCGAATATATAACTGACCCCAATACCGAAACCCACGTCGTGTGCTTCAGCACTTATGGAAAAAACCATCAAGGCTGCGAGGGATAGTAGTTTCTTGGGGGAAGCGCGTAGTTTTCCTTTCATGATCTCTCCGTGAACTGCTTGGCTTGAGATGCCTTGCGTCGTGATTGTTGTAACGCTTTTCAAACCATAGCAGAGAATTTTTCAGTCGGAGGCGGATGATGGCGCTTGCTTATAGAACGCTGTGGGGATGGCCTACGGCTTGCGCTCAGCCAGCTCCTCCAGCAGATCAGCGGAAGGCACGAAGAACAGGCAGCCGGTGACCGCAGTGCTGAAATCCAGCAGGCGATCATAGTTGCCCGCGGGCCTGCCGACGAACATGTTCTCGAGCATCTGCTCCACGGGGGCGGGGGAGCGTGCGTAGCCGATGAAATAGGTGCCGAATTCGCCCGCGCCGGGCCGGCCGAAGGGCATATTGTCGCGCAGGATCTTCACTTCCTGGCCGCCTTCGTCGAGGGTGGTCAGTGAACTGTGGGAGCAGCTCGGCTTGACCGACTCGTCGAGTTCGATATCGGACAGTTTGGTGCGGCCGATAATACGTTCCTGCGCCTCGACGGTCAGTCCGTTCCACGCCGTCATATTGTGCAGGTACTTTTGCACCAGCACATAACTGCCGTTGGTAAACGCCGGGTCTTCATCGCCGACCATGGTGAAGTCGACCGCCTCGTGACCGGCCGGGTTTTCCGTGCCGTCGACAAAGCCGACCATGCTGCGCATATCGAAATAACGAAAGCCCTGGACTTCATCGACCACCGTGATCGCATCACCAAGACGGGTGAGCAATTGTGTCGCCAACTCGAAACACAGGTCCATCTGATCGGCGCGGATATGCAGCAGGATATCGCCGGGTGTCGCCACCGCTCGCCGGCCCTCGACGCCCATCTCGCGAAAGGCGTGCAGCGAGGCCGGGCGTGGGCCGCCGAACAAACGGTCCCAGGCGCTGGAGCCAAAACCGCAGACACAGGACAGATTGCCGGCGGGCACACGCTTGCCGACGGACCGCGTCAGGGCTGCGACATCTTCGCACCAGCCGCGCACCTTCTCGGCCGCCTCGCTACCGGGGGCCAAGGTGGCGACGATGAATATCGCGCTGCTGGTGATGGGGCTATAGACCGCTTGCGGGTCAGGCTTGCGCTCGGCCGATGGCGAAAGGATTGTCATTGAAGGCTCCACAGGCTGCGGGACAGGTTTGAAAGAGTGGAAAATAGCAGATTGCGGTTCTGAGGCTACAATCGAGTGAAGAGCGCGCAAACGCAGTGGAGAAAACCCAGGCGCAGCCGATACACTGCTGTCCTGATTTCTCGAGTGCGTTTCGATGACCCTCACCGACGCTGTCCTCATCCTCCTGCTGGCGGCCCGTATCCATGGTACGGATGAAGCCGTGCGGGCATCGGCCAAGAGCTGTGTAAAGAAACTGCCCCGTGGCAAGCGCGAGTTGATCTACAACGTGATCAACAGCCGCAGCCCGATGGAGATGGTGGCGTTGATGACCGAGAACCTGCAGCTGGACGACTAGGCAACCTGGTCGCTGCCGGGCTAGTCGTCGAAGCCGACCTGCTCGTGAATCCCGTCCACCTTCAATTCCAGTCGATAGGCCACGGCGATAAACAGCGCCTGGCACAGGCACAGGCTCGCGCTCAAGGAACGGAAGGCGAACGAGCTGCCCTCATTGACCAGCAGCGCCGTGCTGGCGCGCTTGACCAGCGGCGACAGGTTGCTGTCGGTAATGGTCAGGGTCTTCGCCTGGTGCAATTGCGCGATCCGCAGGCACTGCTGGGTTTCCTTGGCGTACGGCGAGAAGCTGATGGCAATCACCAGGTCGTTGGCGCGCACGCTGCGCATCTGTTCACGATAACTGCCGCCCAGACCCGAAACCAGGTGAATACGCTTGTTGGTGTGCTGCAGGTTGTAGACCAGGTAATCGGCCACCGCGAATGAGCGACGTACCCCCACCACATAGATGTTGTCGGCATTCACCACCAGGTCCACGGCGGCGTCGAATGCCTGGTCGTCCAGTTCCAGGCCCAGGCGTTCGATACCCGACAGCGTGGCATTGATGCATTCGCGCGCCAGGTCGGCGGCGCTGGCTTTCTGCGACTTGTTGTCGATCAGGCTGCGAATCCGCTGCTGGTAGTTCTGTGCCGGTGTGGTCTTGTGGGTATAGGCCTGGCGAAACAACGCCTGCATTTCACTGAAACCGCTGAAACCGAAACGCTGGGAAAAACGCACGATGGCCGAGGGATGCACTTCGCATTCCTGGGCGATATCGCTGATGCGGTCGACCATGATCCGGTCGCTCTGCTGGCTCATATAGGTGGCGATGCGCTTGAGCTGGCGTGGCAGGCTTTCGTATTCCTCGGTGATCAGCTGCAGCAGGCGTTCGGCATTGATCGGAGGGCTGGCGATATCGCCCTCGGGTGCGCTGTCGGTCATGGCCGGCTGATCGGTGCGGGACATAGAAAATCCTTCTGGTGTGTGCTTGTGGCTGGGTAGCTGCGCCTAGTCTACAGGGGCGACGCCAATAAAATCTTGAGTGCGGAGTCAGGTAGAGCGATGCTGAAACGATCCACCTTGTAGGCTCCGTCCCATTCGAGTGTAATGGAAAATATATTCCATATAAAAAATAATAGAAAATATATTGAATCTCGCCCTGAGACGTTCTAGTCTGGCCTCACACCAAAAGTGTTCGTGCCTTCATCGCGGCGAACGCAGGCTGATAAAAATAACAGGAGCCAGCATGGGCCAGACTCGTTTTGCCAGTGGGCGTCAATTGGATCTGATCTGCCTCGGGCGCCTTGGCGTCGACCTCTATGCGCAGCAAGTCGGGGCGCGACTGGAGGATGTCTCGAGCTTTGCCAAATACCTCGGCGGGTCCTCCGCCAACATCGCTTTCGGCACCGCCCGCCTGGGGGTGAAGTCGGCGATGTTGAGTCGGGTGGGGGACGACCATATGGGGCGCTTCCTGGTCGAATCCCTGACCCGTGAAGGTTGCGACACCCGCGGTATCAAGGTCGACCCGGAACGTCTGACCGCCATGGTGCTGCTCGGTCTCAAGGACCGCGAAACCTTCCCGCTGGTGTTCTACCGCGAGAACTGCGCCGACATGGCCCTGCGCGCCGAAGACATCCGCGAGGACTTCGTTGCCTCCAGCAAGGCCTTGCTGATCACCGGCACTCACTTCTCCACCGCCGGGGTCTACAAGGCCAGTATCCAGGCCCTGGACTACGCGGAAAAACACAACGTCCGGCGCGTGCTCGATATCGATTACCGCCCGGTGCTCTGGGGGCTGACCGGCAAGGCCGACGGCGAAACCCGTTTTGTCGCCGACCAGCAGGTCAGCCAACATGTGCAGGCCATCCTTCCACGCTTCGACCTGATCGTGGGCACGGAAGAGGAGTTCCTGATCGCCGGTGGCAGCCAGGACTTGCTCACCGCACTGCGCACCGTGCGCGGGCTGACCGCCGCGACCCTGGTGGTCAAGCTCGGCGCGCAAGGCTGCACGGTGATTCACGGGCCGATTCCGGCGCGGCTCGAAGACGGTGCCATTTATCCGGGCGTACGGGTCGAGGTGCTCAACGTGCTGGGCGCCGGCGATGCCTTTATGTCGGGCTTCCTCTGCGGTTGGCTGGAGGAGGCCAGCGATGAACGCTGCTGCCAACTGGCCAATGCCTGTGGCGGTCTGGTGGTGTCACGGCATGCCTGCGCCCCGGCGATGCCGACCCGCGCCGAACTCGATTACCTGTTCAACAGCCCGGTGCCGATCACCCGGCCCGACCAGGACATGACCCTGCAACGCCTGCATCAGGTCAGTGTGCCGCGCAAAGCCTGGCGGCAACTGTTTATCTTTGCCTTTGACCATCGCGGGCAATTGGTGGAACTGGCCCATAAGGGTGGCCGTGACCTCAATAGCATCGGTGAGCTCAAGCTGCTGTTTATCAAGGCCGTGGAGCGGGTCGAGGCCGAGCTGCGTCAACAGGGGATCGAGGCGGACGTCGGTCTGCTGGCCGATCAGCGCTTTGGCCAGGACTCGTTGAACGCCGCCACCGGTCGTGGCTGGTGGGTTGCGCGTCCGGTGGAAGTCCAGGGTTCCCGGCCGCTGGCCTTCGAGCAGGGCCGCTCCATCGGCAGCAACCTGATTGCCTGGCCCCAGGAGCAGATCATCAAGTGCCTGGTGCAATTCCATCCGGATGACGAGCCGATGCTGCGTCTGGAGCAGGAAGCGCAGATCAAGGCGCTGTACCAGGCGTCGCAGGTCAGTGGCCATGAGTTGCTGCTGGAGATCATCCCGCCCAAGGATCATCCATCGACCTACCCCGATGTGCTGTATCGCGCCCTCAAGCGCCTGTACAACCTGGATATCTACCCGGCCTGGTGGAAGATCGAAGCGCAAAGCGCCGCCGAATGGGAACAACTCGATGCCCTGATCCAGGAGCGCGATCCCTATTGCCGAGGCGTGGTCCTGCTGGGCCTGAACGCGCCGGCCGCGACCCTGGCGCAAGGTTTCCAGCAGGCCAGCCGGAGCCGGACTTGCCGCGGCTTTGCCGTCGGCCGGACGATTTTCCAGGAGCCCAGCCGGGCCTGGATGGCCGGTGAAATCGATGATGAAGCCTTGATCCAGCAGGTGCAGGCGACGTTTGTCGGTCTGATCGACGCTTGGCGTTCGGCGCGTAAAGGTTTGTAGGCACCAGGCTTTGACGACAACGGGTGCGATTTTCAACGGTATATAGAAAACAATAAAAGGTGCAGCCATGCCCGCTATCCGAATTGGCATCAACCCGATCTCCTGGAGTAACGACGACCTGCCTTCCCTCGGCGGCGAGACACCGCTGAGCACCGCCCTGAGCGAAGGCAAGGACATCGGCTACGAAGGGTTCGAGCTCAACGGCAAATTTCCCAAGGACGCCAAGGGCGTCGGCGATGTACTGCGGCCGTACGACCTGGCACTGGTCTCCGGCTGGTATTCCAGCCGCCTGGCCCGGCGTTCGGCGGCCGAGGAAATCGACGCCATCGCCAGTCATGTCGAGTTGCTCGCCCAGAACGGCGCCAAGGTGCTGGTCTACGGCGAAGTCGCCGACTCCATTCAAGGCCAGCGCATTGCGCTGGTGGAACGCCCGCGTTTTCACAGCGAACAGGCCTGGCAGGAATACGCTGACAAACTGACTGAGCTTGCGCGCTTCACCCTGTCCCGGGGTGTGCGCCTGGCCTATCACCACCACATGGGCGCCTACGTCGAATCGCCCGCTGACATCGACAAGTTGATGGCGCTGACCGGCAACGAAGTCGGCCTGCTGTTCGATTCGGGCCATTGCTACATGGGCGGAGGCGAGCCGCTGGAGGTGTTGCGCAGACATATCGGGCGGATCTGCCACGTGCATTTCAAGGACGTGCGCAAACCGGTGGTGCAACTGGCGCGCAACAACCTCTGGAGTTTCCCGGACTGCATCGTCAACGGCACCTTCACCGTGCCCGGCGATGGCGATATCGACTTTGCCGCGCTGCTGGATGTGTTGCTGGCCGCCGATTATCACGGTTGGCTGGTGGTCGAGGCCGAACAGGATCCGGCTGTCGCGCCGAGTTATATCTACGCCAAGAAAGGCTTCGACACCTTGCGTGGCTTGCTCGACCGGAGGACCGGACAATGAGCCTGCTGGTCAAGAGCCACGCCAAGGGCCGGACCCTGGTCGAGTTGCCGGCCGGTACCCTGGAGTATGTCGGCTTCGCCGCCTATCGCCTGAGCCTGGGGGAAAACCTGCCAGTCAGCGCCGGTGATAAGGAGCTGTGCCTGGTGCTGCTCGGCGGTCGGGTCAGCATCAAGGGCGAAGCGCCGGGGCAGGGCGCCTTTGACTGGGACAATATCGGCGATCGCCAGTCGGTGTTCGAAGATAAGTCCCCCTATGCGGTCTACCTGCCGCCCGGCAGCCAGGCCCAGGTGGTGGCCTTGAGCGATGTGCAGATTGCCGTCTGTGCCGCGCCCGGCTCAACAGCGGCGGGTCATGGCCCACGGCTGATCACCCCGCAAAGCATGAAGCGCAGCGTGCGCGGCAAAGGCGCCAACACCCGTTATGTCTGCGACATCCTGCCGGACACCGAGCCTGCGCACTCGCTGCTGGTGGTGGAAGTGCGCACGCCGTCCGGGCACTCGTCGAGCTACCCGCCGCACAAGCACGACACCGACGACCTGCCGCACCAGAGCTTTCTCGAAGAGACCTATTACCACCAGGTCAATCCGCCCCAGGGCTTCGTCTTTCAGCGTGTCTACACCGATGACCGTTCCATCGACCAGGCCATGGCCGTGGAAAACAGCGACCTGGTGGTGGTGCCCAAGGGGTATCACCCGGTCAGCGTGCCCTACGGCTACGAGTCGTATTACCTGAATGTGATGGCCGGCCCCAAGCGCGTCTGGCAGTTCCATAACGACCCACGGCACAGCTGGTTGCTGGACCTGTAGGTCCGGCGGCATTTCAACTTTCGGATGGAGAATAAAAATAATGAGTGAGGCTCCGGTTTTAGGCCATTACATCAACGGCCAGGTGCGCGACAGCGGTAGCGAGCGTTTCAGCAATGTCTTCAATCCGGCCACCGGCAGCGTGCAGGCGCGGGTCGGGCTGGCCAGCCAGCAGACCATCGATGACGCCGTCGCCAGTGCCTTGAAGGCTTTCCCGGCCTGGTCCGAGCAGTCATCCCTGCGCCGCTCGCGGGTGATGTTCAAGTTCAAGGAACTGCTGGATAAACACCACGATGAACTCGCCGAAATCATCTGCCGGGAACATGGCAAGGTGTTTTCCGACGCCAAGGGTGAAGTCACCCGGGGTATCGAGATCGTCGAATACGCCTGCGGCGCGCCGAACCTGCTGAAAACCGATTTCAGCGACAATATCGGCGGTGGCATCGACAACTGGAACCTGCGCCAGCCCCTGGGCGTTTGCGCCGGGGTCACGCCGTTCAACTTTCCGGTGATGGTGCCGTTGTGGATGATCCCGCTGGCACTGGTCACCGGTAACTGCTTTATCCTCAAACCCTCCGAGCGCGACCCGTCGGCCAGTCTGTTGATGGCCCGTCTGTTGACCGAAGCCGGCCTGCCGGACGGCGTATTCAATGTGGTGCAGGGCGACAAACTGGCGGTCGACGCCTTGCTCCAGCACCCGGATATCGAGGCCATTTCCTTTGTCGGCTCGACGCCGATTGCCGAGTACATCCACCAGCAGGCCACGGCGCGGGGCAAGCGGGTCCAGGCCCTGGGCGGGGCGAAGAACCATATGATCGTGATGCCCGACGCCGACCTCGACCAGGCCGCCGATGCCTTGATCGGCGCCGCCTACGGTTCGGCCGGCGAGCGCTGCATGGCGATCTCGATTGCCGTGGCGGTGGGCGAGGTCGGCGATGAGCTGATTGCCCGACTGCTGCCGCGTATCGATCAACTGAAGATCGGCAACGGCATGCAGGGCGACAGCGACATGGGGCCGCTGGTGACCGCCGAACACAAGGCCAAGGTCGAAGGCTTTATCGGCGAGGGCGTGGCCCAGGGCGCGCGGCTGATTGTCGACGGTCGCGGCTTCAAGGTGCCGGGTGCGGAAAACGGCTTCTTCGTCGGCGCCACGCTGTTCGACAACGTCACCACCGAAATGAGCATCTACCAGCAGGAAATCTTCGGCCCGGTGCTGGGGATCGTGCGGGTTCCGGATTTTGCCAGCGCCGTGGCGTTGATCAATGCCCACGAGTTCGGCAATGGCGTGTCCTGTTTCACCAGCGACGGCGGGATTGCCCGCTCCTTTGCCCGCAGCATCAAGGTCGGCATGGTCGGCATCAACGTACCGATCCCCGTGCCCATGGCCTGGCACTCGTTCGGTGGCTGGAAGCGCTCGTTGTTCGGCGACCACCATGCCTACGGCGATGAAGGCCTGCGTTTCTACAGCCGGTACAAGAGCGTGATGCAGCGCTGGCCGGACAGCATTGCCAAAGGCCCTGAATTCAGCATGCCCACCGCCAAGTAGGCGATCTTCATCTTTGTCCGCGGAGAACAAGAATAATGAACCAGCCCCTGCGTTTCGCCCTGAACCGTATGGTTGCCCCACGTTTGTCACTGCCGCAATTCATTGAACTGGCGGTGGCCCTGAAGGCCGATGCCATCGAGATCCGCAACGATCTCATGGGTGTCGAGATCGAAGATGGCACACCGGCCGTGCGGGTCCGCGAGTTGTGCGCGGCCCACGGCATCAAGGTGCTGTCGATCAACGCCCTGTACCCCTTTGATGTCTGGAATGCCGAGCGCCGCGCGCAGACCCTGGCGCTGGCGGCCTATGCCCGTGATTGCGGGGCCGAGGGCCTGGTGATGTGCCCGTTCAATGATCGCGACGATCCACGCTCGGAAGCACAACGCAACGCCGGGTTGCGTACGGCCTTGAGCGAACTGGCGCCGATTCTGCGTGAGTACGGGATTCTCGGTTTTATCGAGCCCCTGGGTTTCGAAGAGTGCGCATTGCGGCGCAAGCGCACGGCGGTGGAGGCGATCAAGGCGATTGGCGGGCTGGATGTGTTCCGCCTGGTGCATGACACCTTTCATCATCACCTGGCCGGCGAACAGGAATACTTCCCCGAGCTGACCGGCCTGGTGCATATCTCCGGGGTCGAGGACGCGCAAGTGCCGCTGGCGAACATCCGCGACGGCCATCGGGTGCTGGTGGGCGAGGCCGATATCCTCGGCAACGCGGCGCAGATCGAAGCCTTGCGCAGCAGCGGTTACAACGGCTACCTGTCGTTCGAACCCTTTGCCGAAAGCGTGCATGGGCGGGCGGATATCCAGCAGGCCCTGGGCGCGAGCATGGTCCATCTTCAACAGGCATTGGCGGTGCAAGCATGACCACGACCCGACTGACCATGGCCCAGGCGCTGGTGAAGTTCCTCGACAACCAGTACGTCGAGGTCGATGGGGTGCAAAGCAAGTTTGTCGCCGGGGTCTTCACCATCTTCGGCCACGGCAATGTGCTGGGCCTTGGCCAGGCACTGGAGCAGGACAGCGGCGACCTGGTGGTCCACCAGGGCCGCAACGAGCAGGGCATGGCCCATGCGGCCATCGGCTTTGCCAAGCAGCACCTGCGGCGGAAAATCTACGCCTGCACCTCGTCGGTCGGCCCCGGCGCGGCGAATATGCTCACCGCCGCCGCGACGGCGACCGCCAACCGTATTCCCCTGCTGCTGCTGCCCGGCGATGTCTACGCCAGTCGCCAGCCGGACCCGGTGCTGCAACAGATCGAGCAGTTCCATGACCTGAGCATCAGCACCAACGATGCGTTCAAGGCCGTCAGCAAGTACTGGGACCGCATCAATCGTCCGGAACAGTTGATGAGCGCGGCGATCCACGCCATGCGGGTACTCACGGATCCTGCGGAAACCGGCGCGGTAACCCTGGCCTTGCCCCAGGACGTCCAGGCCGAAGCCTATGACTACCCCGATTATTTCCTGCAAAAGCGCGTGCACCGCATCGACCGCCGTCCGGCCACCGAGGCCATGCTCGGCGACGCCGTGGCGCTGCTCAAGGGCAAGCGCAAACCGCTGATCATCTGTGGCGGCGGGGTTCGGTATTCCGGGGCGAATGCGGCGTTGCAGGCCTTTGCCGAACGCTTCGACATTCCTTTCGCCGAGACCCAGGCCGGCAAGAGCGCGGTGGTCTCCAGCCATCCGCTGAACGTCGGCGGCATCGGTGAAACTGGCTGCCTGGCGGCCAACCTGCTGGCCAAGGAAGCCGACCTGATCATCGGCATCGGCACCCGCTACTCGGACTTCACCACCGCGTCGAAGTGGCTGTTCCAGCATCCCGAGGTGCAGTTCCTCAACCTCAATATCAGCCCCTGTGACGCCCTGAAACTCGATGGCGCGCAGGTGCTGGCCGATGCCCGCTCAGCGTTGCAGGCGTTGGGCGAGGCGCTGGGTGATTACCGCGCCAGCTGGGGTGAGCAAACACGCCAGGCCAAGGCCCGGTTGGACGAGGAGGTCGACCGGGTCTATCAGGTCGAGTACCAGGCCAAGGATTTCGTCCCGGAAATCAACGACCACATGGACCCGGCGGTGCTGCGCGAATTTATCGAGCTGACTGGTTCCTGCCTGACCCAGAGCCGGGTGCTCGGCGTGTTGAACGAAACCCTGGCCGATGACGCGGTGATCGTCGCGGCGGCCGGCAGCTTGCCCGGCGACCTGCAACGCAGCTGGCGCAGCAAGGGCGTGAACACCTATCACGTCGAGTACGGCTATTCCTGCATGGGCTACGAGGTCAATGCCGCCCTCGGGGTGAAACTCGCGGAACCGGCGCGGGAGGTCTATGCCCTGGTCGGCGACGGCTCCTACATGATGCTGCATTCGGAGCTGGTCACCTCGATCCAGGAGCGGCGCAAGATCAACGTGATCCTGCTCGACAACATGACCTTCGGCTGCATCAACAACCTGCAGATGGAACACGGCATGGACAGCTTCTGCACCGAGTTCCGTTTCCGCGATCCGGCCACCGGCAAGCTCGACGGCGACTTTGTCCCGGTGGACTTCGCCATGAGCGCGGCGGCCTACGGTTGCAAGACCTACAAGATCAACACGGTCGAGCAGTTGCAGGCGGCCCTGGCCGATGCGCGGTTGCAGACGGTGTCGACGCTGATCGATATCAAGGTCCTGCCCAAGACCATGATTCACAAATACCTGTCCTGGTGGCGGGTCGGCGTGGCGCAAGTCTCCACCAGCGCGCGCACCGATGCCGTGGCCAAAAACCTTAACGAGCAACTGGCCAAGGCGCGTCAGTACTGAGCCCTTGCACCGAACAAAAAATACGCCAACAGGAGTTTTCCCATGTCTTTAAAGCTAGGTGTCATCGGCACCGGTGCCATCGGTCAGGATCACATTCGTCGTTGCAGCAAGACCCTGCTCAACAGCCAGGTGGTGGCGGTCACCGACATCAACCTGCAACAGGCGGCCAAGGTGGTCGCCGACCTGCAACTGACCGCCGAGGTCTACCCGGACGGTCATGCGCTGATCAAGGCGCCGGAAGTCGAAGCGATCCTGGTCACGTCCTGGGGCCCGAGCCACGAGGAGTTCGTGCTGGCGGCGATTGCGGCCGGCAAGCCGGTGTTCTGCGAGAAGCCGCTGGCGGTCACCGCCGAAGGCTGTCGCAAGATCGTCGCCGCCGAAGTGGCCCATGGCAAGCGCCTGGTGCAGGTCGGCTTCATGCGTCCCTACGATGAAGGTTACCGGGCCCTCAAGGCGGTGATCGACAGCGGCCAGATCGGCGAGCCGTTGATGCTGCATTGCGCCCACCGCAACCCGACCGTGGGTGAGAACTACAAGACCGACATGGCCATCACCGACACCCTGATCCATGAGCTGGACGTGCTGCGCTGGCTGCTGGCCGATGACTACGTGTCGGTGCAGGTGGTGTTCCCGCGCAAGACCAGCAAGGCCCATGCCCACCTGAAGGACCCGCAAATCGTCCTGCTGGAAACCGCCCGGGGCACGCGGATCGACGTCGAGGTCTTCGTCAACTGCCAGTACGGTTATGACATCCAGTGCGAAGTGGTCGGCGAAACCGGCATTGCCAGGTTGCCGGAGCCCTCGCAAGTGCAACTGCGCAGCGGCGCCAAGCTGTCCAATGCAATCCTGATGGATTGGAAAGACCGCTTTATTGCCGCCTATGACGTCGAGTTGCAGGCGTTTATCGACGGTGTGCGCGCCGGCCAGGTCGGCGGCCCGTCGGCGTGGGATGGCCTGGCGGCGGCGGTGGCGGCGGATGCCTGCATCGAAGCCCAGGGCAGCGGGGCGATTGTCCGCATCGGGCTGCCGGAGCGCCCACACTTCTACGGCTAAGGCCTTGCCATTGAGCGTTCCCACCCCGCAGGTGGGAACGCAAGGAGAACCCATCGTGCGTATTGCCCTCGACCCCTATATGTACCGCAACTTGCCCCTGGGCAAGATGGTCGACAAGGTCGCCGAGCTCGGTTACCAATATATTGAGCTGTCGCCCCGGGAAGATTTCCTGCCGTTCTACAAGGCGCCACGGGTTGACCGGGCGCGCATCAAGGCGTTTCGCAAAGCCCTGAGCGACACCGGGGTTCAACTCTCGTCGCTGCTGCCGATGTATCACTGGGCCGCCGCCGACGAAGGCCTGCGGGTGGCGGCGGTGCGCAACTGGAAGCGGGTGATCCAGATCGCCGTGGACATGGACTGCGAGCTGGTCAATACGGAGTTCACCGGACAGTCGGACAACCCGCTGGTCTGTGAAAACCAGTTCATGCGCTCGATGGACGAGTTGATGCCGGAGTTCGAACGCGAAGGCATCAAGCTGGATATCCAGGCGCACCCCTATGACTTCTGCGAGCGCAACAACGAGTCGGTCGACATCATTCGTGGCCTCGACCGCGACTGGATCAACTACCTCTATGCGGCGCCGCACACCTTTTTCTATGACGACGGCAAAGGTGACATCGCCTCGATGCTCAAGTACGCCGGCTCCAAGCTCAGTCACCTGATCATCGCCGACACCTACAACCACAAGGCCTCGTCGAGCCTGCGTTATATCGTCAATCCACCGGGGGTCACGGCCACCGTGCACCAGCACCTGGATATCGGCCAGGGCGAGGTCGACTGGGAGGCGTTTTTCGGCACCCTGCGCGAGATCAAGTTCGATGGCATCGCCACGGTATCGGTGTTCGCCTGGGAAGATCGTCCGGACGAATCGAACCGGATGATGCTCGAACGCGTCACCCGCGAGCTTTGCCAGTAAGGCCCAAAGATGAAAAAGAAAATAAATTTCTAAAACAGATTGATATGGAAATTATTTTCCAATAAAGTCAATTTCAGGTTGTCGACTGCTGACGATCATTCGCTTGCCGGTCACTGAAAGAGTCACGTTTGATCCATAAAACCAACAAGAATGTGGAGAAAGACTTTTCATGAAAACCAAGATCCGTTTCACTTCCCTTGCCCTGTCCCTGATGCTCGCCAGCGGTGCCGCCTTCGCCGACATGAAGATCGGCGTGAGCATGTCGCAGTTCGATGACACCTGGCTGACCTACCTGCGTGAATCCATGGACCAGAAAGCCAAGTCCATGCCCGACGGTGTGAAACTGCAGTTCGAAGACGCCCGTGGCGATGTGGTCAAGCAACTGAGCCAGGTGGAAAGCTTCGTCAGCCAGAAGGTCGACGCCATCATCGTCAACCCGGTGGACACTGCCGCCACCAAGAAAATCACTGACGCGGCGGTCAAGGCGGGGATTCCCCTGGTCTACGTCAACCGCCGGCCGGATGATCTGAATCTGCCCAAGGGCGTGACCACCGTCGCCTCCAACGACCTCGAAGCCGGGCAGATGCAGATGCAGTACCTCGCCGAGAAAATGAACGGCAAGGGCGACATCGTGATCCTCCTCGGTGACCTCGCCAACAACTCCACCACCAACCGCACCAAGGGCGTCAAGGACGTCCTGGCCAAGTACCCGAACATCAAGATCGAGCAGGAGCAGACCGGTACCTGGTCGCGGGACAAAGGCATGACCCTGGTCAACGACTGGCTGACCCAGGGCCGCAAATTCGATGCCGTGGTCGCCAACAACGACGAGATGGCCATCGGCGCGTCCATGGCGCTGGAGCAGGCCGGGGTGAAAAAGGGTAGTGTGCTGATTGCCGGTGTCGATGGTACCCCCGATGGCCTGCGTGCGGTGACAAAAGGCGATATGACGGTCTCGGTGTTCCAGGATGCCAAGGGCCAGGCGGTCGGTTCCCTCGACGCCGCGGTGAAGATGGCCAAGCATGAGCCGGTCGAACAGGCGGTGTGGGTGCCGTATCGCCTGATCACTCCGCAAAACGTTGCTCAGTTCAAATAGTCAGTCCGTTCAATAACAACAATAAACAAGCAAGGTCGCACTGCTCGCCTTGCTGATGGAGTACCTGATCATGTTCGCTTCAGCGACTGCTTCGAGCAACCCGCTGGTGGGTATCCAGCCAACCGCCCTACCTGTCGATGAGCCGTACCTGCTGGAGATTGTCAACGTCAGCAAGGGTTTTCCCGGGGTAGTGGCGCTGTCCGATGTACAACTGCGGGTCCGCCCGGGGTCGGTGCTGGCCCTGATGGGCGAGAACGGTGCCGGCAAATCCACCCTGATGAAAATCATCGCCGGCATCTACCAGCCGGACGCCGGTGAGCTGCGCCTGCGCGGCAAGCCGGTGGTCTTCGACACGCCGCTGGCGGCCTTGCAGTCCGGGATCGCGATGATCCACCAGGAGCTCAACCTGATGCCGCACATGAGCGTCGCCGAGAACATCTGGATCGGTCGCGAGCAGCTCAACGGCTTCCATATGATCGACCACCGGGAAATGCACCGCTGCACGGCGAAACTGCTGGAACGGCTGCGCATCAACCTCGACCCGGAAGAACATGTCGGCAACCTGAGCATCGCCGAACGGCAGATGGTCGAGATCGCCAAAGCGGTGTCCTACGACTCCGACATCCTGATCATGGACGAACCGACCTCGGCCATCACCGACAAGGAAGTCGCCCACCTGTTCTCGATCATTGCCGACCTCAAGTCCCAGGGTAAGGGCATCATCTACATCACCCACAAAATGAACGAAGTGTTCGCCATCGCCGATGAAGTGGCGGTATTCCGCGACGGTGCCTATATCGGCCTGCAGCGGGCCGACAGCATGGACGGCGACAGCCTGATCTCGATGATGGTCGGGCGTGAACTGAGCCAGTTGTTCCCGGTGCGCGAAAAGCCCATCGGCGATCTGCTGCTGTCGGTGCGCGACCTGCGTCTGGATGGCATCTTCAAAGGGGTGTCGTTCGACCTGCATGCCGGTGAGATCCTCGGCATCGCCGGGTTGATGGGCTCGGGCAGGACCAATGTCGCCGAAGCGTTGTTCGGCATCACCCCCAGCGATGGCGGGGAAATCCGCCTCGACGGCCTGCCGGTACGGATCAGCGACCCGCACCTGGCGATCGAGAAGGGTTTTGCCCTGCTCACCGAGGACCGCAAGCTCAGTGGCCTGTTCCCGTGCCTCTCGGTCATGGAAAACATGGAAATGGCCGTGCTGCCGCATTACGTCAGCGGTAACGGCTTTATCCAGCAGAAAGCCTTGCGCGCCCTGTGCGAGGAAATGTGCAAGAAGCTGCGGGTGAAAACCCCGTCCCTGGAGCAGTGCATCGACACCTTGTCCGGAGGCAACCAGCAAAAGGCCTTGCTCGCCCGTTGGCTGATGACCAACCCGCGGATCCTGATTCTCGACGAGCCGACCCGGGGCATCGATGTCGGCGCCAAGGCCGAGATCTACCGGTTGATCGCCTACCTCGCCAGCGAAGGCATGGCGGTGATCATGATTTCCTCGGAGCTGCCGGAAGTGCTCGGCATGAGCGACCGGGTGATGGTCATGCACGAGGGCGACCTGATGGGCACCCTCGACCGTGGCGAGGCGACCCAGGAGCGGGTCATGCAACTGGCCTCCGGGATGACCGCGGTTCACTAGTTGTTCAACGTACAGAGGCCGGCGGCGGTGCTCCGCGCCGGTAACGCGATAGAAGGGTGAGTGGTTATGAACGTGATACTGGAAAACAAGCCTGCAACGGTGCCGGTCAAGAGTCGCCGGCGCCTTCCCACCGAACTGAGCATCTTCCTGGTACTGATCGGCATCGGCCTGGTCTTCGAACTGTTCGGCTGGATCGTCCGCGACCAGAGTTTCCTGATGAACTCCCAGCGGCTGGTGCTGATGATCTTGCAGGTCTCGATCATCGGCCTGCTGGCGATCGGGGTCACCCAGGTCATTATCACCACCGGCATCGACCTGTCGTCGGGCTCGGTGCTGGCACTCTCGGCGATGATCGCCGCGAGCCTGGCGCAGACCTCGGACTTCGCCCGGGCGGTGTTTCCGTCGCTGACCGACCTGCCGGTGTGGATCCCGGTCATTGTCGGACTCGGGGTAGGGCTGCTGGCGGGGGCGATCAACGGCAGCATCATTGCCCTGACCGGGATTCCGCCCTTTATTGCCACCCTCGGCATGATGGTCTCGGCCCGTGGCCTGGCGCGTTACTACACCGAAGGCCAGCCGGTGAGCATGCTCTCGGATTCCTATACGGCCATCGGCCACGGCGCGATGCCGGTGATCATTTTCCTGGTGGTGGCGCTGATCTTCCACATCGCCCTGCGCTACACCAAGTACGGCAAGTACACCTACGCCATCGGCGGCAACATGCAGGCGGCGCGCACTTCCGGGATCAACGTCAAGCGCCATCTGGTGATTGTCTACAGCATCGCCGGGCTCTTGTCGGGACTGGCCGGGGTGGTCGCTTCGGCACGTGCCGCCACCGGGCAGGCGGGTATGGGCATGTCCTACGAACTGGACGCGATTGCGGCGGCGGTGATTGGCGGTACCAGCCTGGCGGGTGGGGTGGGGCGCATTACCGGCACGGTGATCGGCGCGCTGATCCTCGGGGTCATGGCCAGCGGCTTCACCTTTGTCGGGGTCGACGCCTATATCCAGGACATCATCAAGGGGCTGATCATCGTGGTGGCGGTGGTCATCGACCAGTATCGCAACAAGCGCAAGC
Source organism: Pseudomonas sp. MWU12-2319 (assembly GCF_023242525.1). NCBI lineage: Bacteria > Pseudomonadati > Pseudomonadota > Gammaproteobacteria > Pseudomonadales > Pseudomonadaceae > Pseudomonas > Pseudomonas sp. MWU12-2319. The sequence goes on along the minus strand of NZ_JALJES010000018.1, from coordinate 87,211 downwards.
TCAAGCGCTGAGCGAGATATAAACGACAAGGGCCTTTTCAGGCCCTTGTTGCGTTATCGATCAGAACCTCAGGCCACTGCCGAGGTGATGGGCGCTGAATCCTGTTGCGTCGGTGTCTCCGGTAAATAGCGCACAACAGCCTGATAGACCTCGTCCACCGAAATATTGTCCATCCCGTCTTTTTGAATAATGCTGTGATGGGTGTTTGCGGGATAAGGACCGGTGTGCGCCGGATCGGTTTTTCCGCAGAGCAGGACCATCGGTCGTTCCATTGCACAGGCCACATGCATCGGGCCGGTATCTCCGGTCAGGAGCAAGTCACAGCGCTTGAACACCGCCGCGAGTTGGCCGACATTGGTTTTGCCGATGAGATTCAGGATGTTCGGGTTGGCGGTCAGCGCGTCGGCCGCGAAGGCTTCGCTGGGGGAGCCGGTGAGTACGATATGCACAGCAGGGTGTTCTTTTATCAGGCGTTGGATCAGTTGATCAAAGCGCTTGAAGGACCAGCTGCGAGTATCTTTTGCCATCAGGAAAGGAAACAGCTTGTACAGGATCCGCTGACCTTTTTTCGAAATCTGATGGCAGCCCATGTGCAAGGCCAGGATAAACGGCTGTGGGGCAGCTGGAATGGGGCTCAACAGTAAATCGGCCTGCGATTCGTCCTGGGCATTCGTATTGAGCTCATAAGGCCCCAATGGAAATTGCGCCACGTTCGGCATCTGCTGAATCAGGAATCGATAGAAATTTTCCGAATAATGAAACGCACCGGCATAACGCGGGGGTATCAGGACGCGCGGAATGTCTCCCAGGTATTCGACGACGTGGTTGATATTTTGCAGGGGCAAGATGACATCGTATCCGGCGGCCAGTTGCTCGATAGGCTGTTCTTCCGCACGGTAGAGTGTATCGATGCAGGTATTTTGCGACAGCAGCTCATGGGACAGGGCTGATAACGTGACAACGTCTATTCGGGCATGCAGTTTTGCAAGGCGCAGCACGCGGATTCCGGGTGTTGCGAACAGGCTATCGCCCAGACGGTGCGGAGCCACCAGGAGAATTTTTTCTGCGGCCTGTAGCGGGCTGGTTGTCATGCAATGGATCCGGTTCGGGTTTGGAGAGGGCGACGGCTCGCAGGAATGACTGGCAACCGAAAAGGAGCGATCTTATCAATTCTGTGGTTTTTTTCCTACTTTGTGCCCGTTGGTAGGCCTACCTACAGAAAATCGCAACCAAGCCGATAGCCTTATGGCCGGGATCGCCTGCTATCCTGCCGCGGCCTGCTGTCTTCCGTCCCCGTTCAATGCGAGATCCCGCCCATGTTGTTGAGAAATATCCGGATTGCACCCCGAGCGTTCATCGGTTTTGCCGCAATCGCCTTGCTCAGTGTGTTCCTGGGGCTGTTCGCGTTGAAGCAGATTCGCGACGTGCAGGCCCAGGCCGCCGATATCCAGAACAACTGGCTGCAGCGGGTGCGGGTGCTGGCATCGGCGAATGCGTCGCTGGACCGTTACCGCCTGGGCTCCATGGCCCATATCCTGTCTTCCAGTGCCGCGGACATGAAAGTCTACGAGGACAAATCGGCCGGGCGCTTGCAAAGCGTGCATGAGCAGATGTCGATCTACGCGGGCTTGTTGACCAGCGGAGACGACAAAGGGCGGCTGGACGCCTTCAACCGCAGCCTGGAAGCCTATGCCAAGAATCACCTCGAATTGCTCAGGCTGTCGCGGCTGGGGGACAAGGCCGGTGCCAACACCTACCTCTCGACCATCCGTGAATCCTATGAACAGATGACCAAGAACCTCGATGACCTGATCGAGCATGCCAACCAGGGCGCGGAGCTGGCCGGCAAACAGTCGGCCAGCACCTATGACAGCGCGGTGGCGGGCATCGGCCTGGTGATTCTGCTGGTGGGTATCGGCACCGTGCTGGTGGCCTGGCTGCTCACCCGCAGCATTACCGTCCCGATCATCGAGGCGGTGCAGGTTGCGGAAACCATCGCCAAGGGTGACCTGACGCAACCGATCAATCCGGCCGGCAACGACGAAGCCAGTCGCTTGCTCGCGGCCCTGGCGGTGATGCAGGGCAGCCTGCTCACCACCCTCAAGCAGATCACCCATTCGTCGACCCAACTGGCCTCGGCGGCCGAAGAGTTGAACGCGGTGACGGCCGAGGGCAGTCGTGACCTGCAACAGCAGCATGGGGAAATCGAACAGGCCGCCACCGCGGTGACCGAGATGACCAGCGCCATTGAAGAGGTGGCCAGGAACGCCTCGTCCACCTCGGACCTGTCCCAGGAGTCCCGGACCATTGCACTGAAGGGGCAGCAGCGGATGGTCGAGGCGGTGACGGCGATTGTCGCGCTGACCCGTGGCGTCGAGGTCAGCTCCGAGCAGATCGGCGGACTGGCGGCGCAGGCCCAAGGCATCGGCAAGGTCCTCGATGTGATTCGTACCATCGCCGAGCAGACCAACCTGCTGGCGCTCAATGCCGCCATTGAAGCGGCGCGCGCCGGTGAGGCCGGTCGTGGCTTTGCGGTGGTGGCGGATGAAGTACGGGCCCTGGCCCATCGGACCGCGCAGTCGACCCGGGAAATCGAAGAGATGATCGGCAGCATCCAGACCGGTACCGCCACTGCCGTGAGTGGCATGCACAACAGCAGCAACATGACCCGGCAGACCCTGGAGCTCGCCGAAGCGGCCAAGACCGCGCTGGCGGAAATCGTCGAGGCGAATGACGAGATCAATAACCGCAACCTGGTTATCACCACCGCCGCCGACGAACAGGCCCATGTCGCCCGCTCGGTGGATCGCAACCTGCTGAATATCCGCGAGTTATCGATCCAGTCTTCCGAAGGTTCGAACCAGACCACCGCCGCGTCGCAGTCCCTGGCCCACCTGGCCACCGAACTCAATACCCTGGTCAAGCATTTCCAGATCTAGGCGCCCCAAGCAGACCGATTCCCCCTTGGTCCGAGTTCCATCAATGCCCTGTAACAGGCCAGCCCACCTCCCGGTGGGTGGCTCGCTGTCCGAAAGTCCCATCAGTCAATGGCCACGCAGCGATGCGTCACTCAGTCTGCTGCGACGGATGCGCCCCCCTTTTGGCAGCACCGCTGAAGAACAGCACTTTTATCGCGATGATCAGCACGGCCAGCCCGGCAAACAGGCAACCGCTGTACAGGGTTCCCCGCAAGCCCAGGCGAGCCAGGAACCAGCCGCCGGTCGTGGAACCGAGACTCACGCCCAGATTGATGAAGGAAATGTAGAGACCGGTGGCGAACTCAGGTGCCTCCGGTGCCTCGGACGTGAGCCAGATCTGCGTGACGATCAGCCCGCTGGTATGGGTTGCGCCCCAGATCAGCACGATCAGCAGCATGGCCGGCAGGGATGGACTGGCGAACAGGTACAGCAGGCCATAGGCGCCGGCCAGCAGGATCGGATGGAGCAGGGTGGTACGCACCATGTTCTGGCCGATCAGCTTGCCGGCATACAAGTTGCCGGCGACTCCACCGATGCCGAATACCACCAGCAGGATACTGATCCACTGTGCGCTCATGCCCGCTTCCTTGGCCAGGTACTCGGCCGAGTAGCTGTACACGGAAAACATCGCGGCAAAGATCAGGGTCGAGGCGGTGATATTCAGCCACAGCGGGAACTTGCGCAGGATCGCCAGTTGTTCCTTGTAGGACGCGTTCGCCTTGCCCGGGGCATCCGGCAATTGCGCAATGATCCCCAGGCCGGCGATGCAGTTGACTGCCGCGCAAAACAGGAACGAAGTCTCATAGGAAAACTGCGCGGCGATCAGGGTGGTCAGCGGCACTCCCAAAACCATGCCCATGCTGGTGCCGACAAACGCTTTGGCCGCGGCCCGTGTCGACTCCTCGGGCGGGTACAGCGCGGTGGCGGCGACGAATGCCAGCGAGAAGTACACGGGGTGGAACAACGCCGGGATGATACGCAGCAGCATCAGCGATTCGACGTTCGGGGCGTAGGCTGATAGCACGCTGGTACCGGCGAACACGAACAGCGCCAGACTGAGCATGTGTTTGCGGTTGAAGCGCGAGAGCAGCAACACCATGACCGGGCCGAACACCGCGATGATCAAGGCGAACAGTCCCACCAGCAGGCCTGCTTGGGAAGCGCTGATGGTAAAACGTTCGATGATCATCGGCAGGATACCGACCACGCCGAACTCAAGGGTGTAGACGCCGAACAGGCCCAGGGCGAGGAAGTAGATCGGGTGGAGGATTTTCATCAGAGTGATTCCAGGTTTTGATGCGCGGGGTACTGCTCGTGGCACCAGCCCCGGCCCGTTGTTATAGGCCGTAGACCGCGTTGCAGAGGTCGACGGTGAATTGCCCGAACATGCCTTCGAAGGCGGTGTTGGTAAACGCCACCACCGTCAACTCCTGGGCCGGGTCGACGAACCAGGAGTGTCCGTAGGCACCGCCCAGGCGCCAGGTGCCGACGGATTCGACGGTCTGCGCGGCGGCCGGATCCTTGAGTACCGTGAAGCCGAGGCCGAAGCCGCGTCCCGGCCAGTTGGCCAGTTCCAGGTCGCCGGTCTGGCTGCTGCCCATTTCCGCCACCAGGTGCTTGGGCAGCAGCGGCGCGCCGCCTTTGCGCAGGGTTTACAGAAGCTGGAGAAACTCCCCGGCGCTGCCGACCATGCCCGAACCGCCGGAGTCATAGGCCTGGGTGTCCAGGGCGCGGTCCGGGTCCAGCCGGATGCCGGCGGTGCCTTCAAACACCGGGACCACTTCCAGCCCCTGCATGCGCCGTGGCTGTGGCTGGTCATTGAGATAGGCCGGGCTCAGGCGGTCGACGTCGGTCACCCGGAACCCGCTATCGCGCCAGCCCAGCGGGCGGGCGACCAACTGCTCCACCGCCTCGGCCAGCGAGGTGCCGTGGGCGGCGGCGATTACCCCGCCCAGCACATCGGTGGCAATCGAGTAGCCCCACTGACTCCCCGGTTTGTAGAGCAGCGGGGCCTGGCCCAGGCGATGCAGGTTTTCTTCCAGCGAGAGTTCGGTACGGTCCATGCCGTCGGAGACGCCGGCCTCGAGATAAGGGCCGCCTTGATCGCTCTCCAGGAAACCGTAGGTGAAACCGGCGGTGTGGGTCAGCAATTGGCGTACGGTGATCAACGCCGGGGTGCCGTCGGCCAGGGTCGGCTTGAAGTGCGGCAGCCAGTGGGTGATGTTGTCGTCCAGGTTGATACGGCCCTGGGCGATCAACGCCAGGGCCGCCACCGAGGTGATCGGCTTGGAGACCGAGGACAGGCGAAACAGGGCGTCCAGGTGCATTGGCAGCCTGGCCTCACGGTCGGCCAGGCCGGCCGCGCGCTGATAGACCAGTTGTCCGCGATGGGCGACCAGGACTACGGCACCGACCAGGCGCCGGTCATGCAGGGTCTGTTCGAGCACGGCGTCGATGCGCGACGCCAGGCGGGTTGTCTCGACAGGACGAAGGGATTGCAGTGAGCGTAGCGGTTCGTTGACGGTCATATCGGGCCCCGGATGGTGGATGGGTCAAGCTGATGAATCGATGGTAGGGCGGGGCCGATCAGGGAAAAAGAAGTTACAATTCCGGGCTACACGGACCTTTTTGTCCTTAATCAAGGGAATGAGTGATGGATAAGCTCAATGGCATCACCGTGTTCGTGCAGGTCGCCGAAAGTCGCAGCTTTGTCGCCGCCGGCCGCTTGCTCGGGGTGTCCGCCTCGGCCGTGGGCAAAAGCATTGCCCGCCTGGAACACAAGCTCAGTGCGCGGTTGTTCCATCGCAATACCCGCAGCCTCAACTTGACCGCTGAAGGCGCGCTGTTTCTGGAGCGCTGCCGGCGGGTGCTCAACGAACTGGAGGCGGCCGAGCAGGAACTGTCCAGCTCCAGCGATGCGCCACGGGGCAAGTTGCGCATCAGCCTGCCGTTGCAGGGCAATGTGCTGTTTATGCAGTTGTCGTCGTTCATGCGCGAGTACCCGGAAATCCGCCTGGAGCTGGACTTCACCGATCGCCTGGTGGACGTGGTCGAGGAGAGCTTTGACGCCGTGGTGCGTACCGGGCAACTGCACGATTCGCGGTTAATGGCGCGGAAGCTGGGCAGTTTCGCGTTTCATCTGGTCGGCGCACCGGGGTATTTCGCCGCCAGGGGCTACCCGCAGGCGGTGGAGCAACTGCTGGAGCACCAGTGCCTGCATTATCGGATGCCCTCCACCGGCAAGCTGGAGAAGTGGCCGTTGGAGGGACTGGTCGCGGGGGCCGAGCTGAAGGTGCCGGAGACCATGGTCTGCAACAACCTGGACATGCTGATCCATAGCGCCCGGCAGGGCCTGGGCATTGCCTGCGTGCCCGAGTTCGCCGTGCGCGAGGCCCTGGCGGCCGGAGAGCTGGAGTCGATACTGCCGGGACGGATCCTGCGTACGCTACAGATGCAGGTGGTCTGGCCGTCGAGTCGCTACCTGACACCCAAGTTGCGCGCGTTCATCGATTTTATCTGCGCCAGTGGCCTGACGTCGTCGGGCTGAGGTGGTCAGATCGCTCTGAGGACCACGATGCCCGGGGTTTTCTTGACGTAATCCATGAACGGCGAATCCACCACCTTGTGGTTGGCTTCGCGGGCGGAGGCATTGCGCAGCACCGGGCCTTTGTCGGTCATGATGAAGATGCCGGTGTGGGTGACGTCGAGCCCTTCGGCCGGGGTGTAGATGCCGATGTAGTCACCGGTTTTCAGGCGGCTGACCACGGCGTCGTCGATCCACTCGCTGGGGATGTAGGTGATGGCGCGCTTGACCGTGCCCACCGACGGGATCAGCGTGCCGCCGCTGCCGTCCCCTTGCGCATTGAGGATCTTGGTGACGGTGGTCGCCCTGGGGCTCGCCTGGGTCGTCACATCCCGGGCATTGAGGGGCTGGGTGTGGGCCCAGTCGGTGAAGAAGTGCCTGCGCTCGGTGTAGCTGACCTTGCCCTCGGCGTAACGGGTGCGCACCAGGTTTTCGACGAAGCGCGGCAGGCTGTCGGATTTGCGCAGGGCCTCGACGTAATCCAGATAGGTGAAGCAATCCAGGCCGCGGAAGTCGATCACCAGTTGTTCCGGCGCGGTCGCGGAGCCGACCAGCATATGCGCCACATAAGGCGTGCCGAGGAAGTTGGCGGAGATATTCTTGATCCGTTCGCCCTGCTCATGGCCGGCGTGCTTGAGGATCCGGGTTTCGATGAACTCGATCTTGTGGCGTGTGTAGTCGTCCAGCGTGACCTGGTCGCCTGGGTGTTGCCGGGTGGTAAAACCACTCAGCGCCAGCATCAGGGGCAAGCCCGATACCAACGCGATAACCTTCTTCATGCGCTCTCCGCAGGGGCGCAGGGGACTTTAATGGGCCGCCGCGCTGGGATATCGATTTTACACCTCTGGGGTGACGACTCAATGAAACCTGCCAGCTTTCCCTTTCTTATATCTTAATCGAATAAAATCATTATTATTAATTCCTTTTATAAGTTGCAGGGCTGGCGCATTTTAGCCTCCAGCACCTGAAGCCCAGGTGCACCGCCCACCACGAAAAGGAAACAGCCCCATGACGATCAAAGCGATCAACGTTCGTAACCAGTTCCGCGGCGTCATCAAGGAAATCCTCATTGGCGAGGTGCTGTCCGAGATCGACGTGCAGACCGCGTCGGGGATTGTCACCTCGGTGATCACCACGCGTTCGGTACGCGACCTCGAATTGGCGGTAGGCAGTGAAGTAATCGCCTTCGTCAAATCCACCGAAGTCTCGATCGCCAAGCTCTGACGTCGCGGTGCATTTTCATGAGCACGCTTGAAGGGCTGCCCAGTCCGATCCTGACCTTGCCCCGGGGCGACAAGGATTCCCTGTCGATACGGGCCAAGGCGCTGGTCTTCGCCGATCCGCGCTCGCGGCAGTTGCTCGACTATCTGCAGCGCGTCGGTCCCAGTGACGCACCGGTGCTGATCAATGGCGAAACCGGCACCGGCAAGGAACTGGTGGCGCGCTATATCCATTCCTCCAGCGGGCGGACCGGGGCTTTTGTCGCGGTGAACTGCGGCGCCATCAGCGAAACCCTCGCCGAAAGCGAATTCTTCGGCCATGAAGCCGGGGCGTTTTCCGGTGCGGTGGGGCGTCGGGTCGGCTGGTTTGAAGAGGCCGATGGCGGCACCTTGTTTCTCGACGAGATCGGCGATCTGCCATTGCCGTTGCAGGTCAAGCTGCTGCGTGCCCTGCAGGAGCAGGAGATCGTGCGCGTCGGTTCGCGCAAGCCGATCAAGATCAATATCCGCCTGGTGACGGCGACCAATATCGACCTGGAGCAGGCGGTGGAGGCGGGTAATTTCCGTCTCGACCTGTTTTATCGGATCAACGTGGCCCAGGTGCAGGTCCTGCCCTTGCGCGAGCGCCCGCTGGATATCCTGCCGCTGGTTGAACATTTTCGAAAACTCTACAGCCAACGGCTGAAGATTGCCGAGCCGATGCTCTCCGAGGCGGCCACCCAGGCGCTGCTCGAGTATCCCTGGCCGGGGAATATCCGCGAGCTGGAAAACGTCGTGCACCTGGCCTTGCTGGTGGCCGGCGACAAGCCGATCCGGCCTGAACACCTGAAGTTTTCCGCAGGTTTGAGTGGTCGGCATGTGGCGAGCAGTACAGGCGTGTCGCGGGTCCCCCAGGAAGTGATTCGCGAGCAGTTGCTGCGCCTGTTCGAAGTGCCGGGGGAAACCCTGTTGCATGATATCGAGGACCTGCTGGTGCGCGAGGCGTTTGCCTTTTGCGGCTTCAACCAGCTGCGCACCGCCGAACTGCTGGGCATTACCCGTAATGCCATGCGCACCTTGCTGGTCAATCACGGCATGCTCAAGGGCCGCGCCAAGCCCTGATCCCCTTTTTGAAAACACCACAAACCTGTAGGAGCCGGGCTTGCCCGCGAAGCTTGTGGCGATTTCAAGGCCCTCTTCGCTGGCAAGCCCGGCTCCTACAGGACGGTGTCGAACCGAGAGTTTGCATACGACCGAAGATCCAATCAGGGCGCCTACAGGACCGTGCGCTGCTCGACGCTCCTGCTTGAGATACGCCGCAATAGCGGCAACAACTCAGCCCCCAGATGAATCACCTCTTCCAGATGCGGAAAGCCCGACAGGATAAAACTGTCGACGCCCAACTGGTGATACTCCTCGATCCGTTCCGCCACCTGTTCATAGCTCCCCACCAGGGCCGTTCCGGCACCGCCACGCACCAGACCCACACCAGCCCACAGATTGGCCGACACCTCCAGCTCCCGGGCGCCGCGCCCGCGACCTTCGGCCAAGCGCGTCTGGCGCGTCTGCCCGACGGACTCATACGCGGCCATCTGTACTTGGGCGCGGTCGATGGCGTCCTTGGGAATCTCCGCCAGCAACCGTTCGACATGGGCCCAGGCCGCATCGTCGGTGGGCGCGGCGAAAATATGCAGGCGCAAACCAAAGCGCAAGGTCCGCCCCTGGGCCGCCGCCAGTTCGCGCATCCGGCGGATACGCTCGGCAATCAGCAAGGGCGGCTCGCACCACATCAGGTGGGTCTGTGCATGGGCCGCGCCGACCCGTTCCGCGGCCTCGGACGCGCCGCCGAAATAGATCGCCGGGGCGGGCGCCGCAGGGGCAATCGGCGAGGCGTTGACGCTGCGGTAGTAGCGTCCGTGATGGGGCTGGCCGTTGCCCGCCCAGACTGCCTGGAACACTTCGAGAAACTCGGCGGTCCGCGCATAACGTTCATCGTGCTCCAGAAAATCCCCCAGCGAACGCTGCTCGAAACGGCTGGAGCCGCTGACCACATGCAGAGCCAGGCGGTTATCGCTGAGCAACTGCAGGGTCGCGGCGCGATGGGCGGTGTAGGCGGGCAGCTCCAGGCCCGGGCGCAAGGTCAGCAGGAATTTCAGCCGCCGCACTTCCTGGGCCAGCACCGCAGTGATCAGCCAGGGATCTTCGAAGCCGCTGGCGGTGGGCACCATGATCGCGTCGAAGCCGCCGTATTCGGCGGCGCGGACGATCTGGCGCAGGTAGTCGAGGGTCGGCGCTCGTTCGCCCTGCTGGAACAACCCGACTTTGGGCAGGCCGCTGCTGGTCAGGTGGCGACCGTCGCCGTTGGTGGGCAGGAACCAGTCGATCTCGATGTTCTGGCGTGGATCATTCGGCATGCTGGGTGCGCTCCTTGCGCAGGCCTTGGGCGGTAAGCAACGGCAGGATCTGTTCGCCGAAGCGCAGGACTTCATGCACTGCCGGCTGACCGACCAGGATGATCTGTTCGATGCCCAGGCCGTGCAGCTCCTGTAGCCGGGTAGCGACCTGATGCGGCGTGCCGACGATAAACACCGGCTGATCGGCACGTGGTTGCCAGAGATTGGGGTGCAGCTCGAAGTGCCGCACCGGCTGGTGCTCGCGGGTGAGCCGGAGCAACGACGGGGCGCTGTCCGGGGGCTTGATCCCCAGGGTTTCCAGGTGGGCCGCCGCCGCTTCCCAGGCTTCCTCCTCGGTGTCCCTGAACAGCAGGCCGAAGGAGCAGACGAAGCCAAGGCCCGGGGCATCGGCGCGCAAGCGCTGGATCTCCTGTTGCAGTGGGTTCGGCGCCCGGCTGCGCAGCAGGCAGGTTCGGGCGTGGCCGGCGATCAGCGCGCTGTCCTGAGAGTCGTCGAGGATGATCGGGGGGGCCGGGAGCTGGCGCCGCGCGACGCCGGCGCTCTCCAGCTGGAAGTAGCGTCCGTTGTAGTGGAACTCGCTGCCGGCGGGGGCCAGCAGCTGCGTGAGGATGTCCAGGTACTCGCCGATACGTTCATGGCGCTGGTCACGGTTGAGCCATTCACCGAACACCTGGCGCAGGCTGCCTTGTTCGCCGTCGGGCAGGTGCAGGCGCACGCGATTGGCGCTGATCGATTGCAGGCTTTGTACGGTGGCGGCGAGGGCCGCCGGCAACATGACTTCGGGCGGTACGCTGACCGTCAGGTGGACCCGACGGGTGTGGGCGCACAAGGTCGCCGCCACGCCGAGGCTGTCGGCGCACTGCGCGCCACCGGGCACCCAGAGCCCATCAAGGCCGGCGTATTCCACGGCCTGGGCCAGTTGAATCCACTGCGCGGGATGGCGCGCCCAGGAGGTGGTACCGTCGGTGTCGCACAAGGGCAACTGCCAGCTGAACTCAAGGGCCATGCACGGGCTCCGTCAAAGGGGCGCAGACCCGCCGCCCGAATTCACTCATCCTACCCTCGATGGGGCGCTCGCCGCCCATGATCGGCTGAACCGGTTGGCCGGACGCGGCAGCCCGAGGTTTTCCCGCAGGGTGCGGCCTTCGTATTCGCGGCGGAACAGCCAGCGTTCCTGCATCGCGGACGAACGCGTCATCGTCCCAACTGTCCCACAGGCCCTTGACCACATCGTGGAATTCCTCGGCGCGCTGATAGCGGTCGCCGTGGTCGATATGGCTTTCCCGGCCGAAATTCCAGGCTTCGTCGGAGACCACCGAAGTCACCAGGTTCCAGGCCGCGCGGCCCTTGGACAGGTGGTCGAGGGAGGCGAACTTGCGGGCGATATGGTAGGGCTCGTTGTAGCTGGTGGTCGCGGTGGCGATCAGGCCGATATGGCGGGTGACGGCCGCGAGGGCGGACATCAGGGTCAGCGGTTCGAAGTGTTCGGCCCGGGCGCAGCGGCTCAGGGCATCGTGATGATGACCCCAGAGCGCAACCACATCGGCGACGAACAGCGCGTCGAACTTGCCGCGTTCGGCGGTTTCGGCAATCGTCTTGAAGTGCTCGAAATCCAGGCTGGCATCGGCCTGGCCCAGGGGATGACGCCAGGCGGCGAGATGATGGCCGCTGTTGGCGAGAAAGGCGCCGAGCTTGAGTTGATCGGTACGACGGGTCATTGCAGGCTCCCGGTAAACAAGGCGGCAGCGCCGGGCCATCGGGCCGCGCGTGCCGCCAGGACGGTCAGAAGTTGTAGGTCAGGCCGGTGTACCAGTAGCCGCCCGTGGTGCCGTAGGGCGAGAAGTTGCCGTAGGGGTAGGCCCCCGAGGCACTGGGCAGGTTGGTGCGTTCCGGGTACAGGTTGAAGACGTTGTTGGCCCCGGCATTGAGGGTCAGGCTCTTGGTCAGGTGGTAATCGACGTTCAGGTCGGTGATCCAGGCCGCCGAGAAACTGCGGTCGTAGATCGCCGCGGTGCCGTACTGGGTGTACTCGCCATAGCGGGTCAGGTTCAGGCCGATCTCGAACTTGTCGATGCTCCAGACGGTGCCCAGCAACAGCTTGGAATCCGGCAGGCCGTGCTTGAGGTTGCCCTGGCGCTGGCGGTCGTAACCGCCGTCCGGGCCCAAGGCCTGCTGGGCGGCGTCGGAGGCGTGGATGGCGTCGATTGCGGTGGTGTTCCAGTTGAAGCCCAGGGTGTAGCGCAGGTTGCCGTAGGCACCGATGTCCTGCCGGTAGTCGCCGACCAGGTCGACGCCGCGGGTGGTGGTGTCGAGGGCGTTGGTGAAGTAGGTCACCGCCTGGTTGGTCGGCAGCCCGGCCGCCGCGAGGATCGCCTCGATCTGCGGGGTGCCGCCCAGGTAGCCGGTCTGGGCGATGCGGTCCTTGATCTTGATCTGGTAGGCATCCAGGGTGACGCTGGCGTTGTCGATCGGTTGCAGGGTCAGGCCGAAGCCGATGTTGGTCGACTTCTCCGGTTTCAGGGTGGTGGCGCCGAGGGCCTTGGCCACCGTCGAATCCACCGCGACATTGCGGTAGTCGAACAGGTTGCCGTTGACGCTGGTCTGCGAGGTCGAGCTGTAGATCTGCTGCGACAGCGACGGCGCGCGGAAGCCGGTGCTGAAGGTGCCGCGCACGGCGAGGATCGGGGTCAACTGGTAACGGGTGGAGAACTTGCCGTTGGTGGTGGTGCCCGAACCGTCGTTGTAGTGCTCGTAGCGCCCGGCGAGGTCGACGTGCCACTTGTCGGTCAGGTCCTGGCCGATCTCGCCATAGCCGGCCACGCTGGTGCGGCTTTTCTCCGCGGCGTCGGCCGGAGTGGTGCCGGCACCGGAAATGGTTCCCGGCGCAATCGGCGCGCCGCTGGCACCGGTGCTGAAGTCGCCGAGGGCATAGGAGTCATAGTCGCCCTTGCCGATCTTGTAGCTCTCGAAGCGTTGTTCCAGGCCCCAGGAAATCTGCGTCGGCTTGGCCAGGCCGAGGTCGAAGGCGCGGGTCAGGTCGAGGTTGTTGGTCCATTGGCTGAAGGTCTTGGCCCCGGTGTCCACCGAGGTCGGCGAGTCCGGGCCGAAGCTCAGGTTATAGGTGTGGCGCAGGGTGGCCTCGGCATGATCCTGGCCGTAGGTGCTGGACAGGTCGTAGTCCCAGCCGGCGGCCTTGCCCTTGCCGCCGAAGGCCACCTGGAAGTCGTTTTCGATAAACCGCAGGGTGTCTTCGATGCCCTCCGGGAACGGCGTGGCGATCCCGTCGAAGCTCGCCGGCTGGTGGAAGGCCAGGGGTTTTTCCGAGTTGCGCCGGGTGTAGGTGGAGAACGAGTAGAGGGTCAGGGCATCGTCCACCGGCAGTTCGGCGTTGTAGCCGAAGCTGAAGTTGCGCGCCTGGGGCAGGCCGGTGCCGTAGTAGGTATGGCGCTCGCTGGTGTTGCCGGCGCTGTCGGTGTAGGGCGCGTCGTCGGAGCGGTCGGAGGTGTTCTGTTTCTTCACGTCCAGGGCCAGGTTGATAAAGCCGTCGTTGGGCAGTGACAGCCCCAGGTCGCCGGTTTGCCGGGTGGTGGCGCCGTCGCCGTTTTCAAAGTTCTGGCCGTAGCGGGTGCTGAGGCTGCCGCCATGGTCGGTCTGCTTGAGCACGATATTGATCACGCCGCCGATGGCGTCCGAGCCGTATTGCGCGGAGGCGCCGTCGCGCAGCACTTCGACATGGTCCACCAGGGCGGTGGGGATCATGTCCAGGTCCACCGGTTGCGAGCCGGAGTTGAGGTAGGTGCCGTTGTTCAGCAGTGCGCTGTTGTGGCGGCGCTTGCCGTTGACCAGCACCAGCACCTGGTCGCCGTTGAGGCCGCGCAGGCTGATGGGGCGCACCACCGAGGTCGAGCCGAAGCCGGAGGAGGTCGGCTGGTTCAGCGAGGGCAGCACCTTGTTCAGGGCGGCGGTGAGATCGCCCTGGCCGGTGGCGAGCAACTGCTTGGAGGAAATCACGTCCACCGGCGCCGGGCTGTCGGCCAGGGTGCGGGCCTGGCCACGGTTGCCGATGACCACCACGGTGTCCAGGGGGTTATCGCTGGTGGTGTCGGCGGCCAGGGTCAGGCTGCTGTAGCTCAGTGCCTCGCACACGGCCAGGAACAGCAGGCTGTGGGTGAAGGTGTTGCGGGTGGGGCGCCGGTTGGCGGCACGTGTTGAACTCATGATGTGAATCGCTCCAGTGTGGTCCCCGCTCTGCGCCCTGGTGGGGGGCGATCGTGGCGGGTGAGGCGACGGGTGTGTGGGGCGTCGCCAGTGAGGTCAGTGGCGGCTTGTTGCCGGGCCGGGGGGGGCGGCCTGCGGTCTCAAGCTCTGGTCAGGGCTGTAGAGCAAAGCCTGTGCCATTCTTTAAAAGCCTTTTTAAACAAGTAGTTAGCTCGTTTGTCGGGCAATGGCTGGTGTTTTTCTAGCAGCGGCGATTCAGGCTGTTGGTTTTTCTACAGCGCGCCCGTGGCCGGAGGTTCGGGGGTGTGGGTTGTTGGTTTTCCAGCAGTCGCCCGGGGGTGCTGGTGGGTTAGCAACAGTGGTACGGGAGGGGGCGCTAATGAAGTCGGGTGCGGGAGTGGTGGCACAGGCTTTGCTGGACCGTTGCGATCACGCTCCACTATGGAAGCCAACCACTTGTCAGGAAGTTTTTTATGCCACAACCGGGTTCCCGCAATCTGCTCACCGATGTGCCGGGCGTGTCTGTCGGGCATGCCACCGATGAGCATGTCGACACTGGTGTGACGGTGATTCGTACCGACGGCGCCTGGACGGCGAGCATCGATATTCGCGGCGGTGGTCCGGGCGGTCGCGAGTCGGCGGCCCTGGAGCCGGAAAACATGGTCGGGCAACTGCATGCGCTGGTGTTTGCCGGCGGCTCGGTGTTCGGCCTGGGGGCGGCGGATGCGGTGGCGGCGGCGTTGTCGCAGCAGGCAGTGGGTTTGCATCTCAAGCCTGGTGCGCCAGCGATTCCCATTGTTCCTGCGGCGGTGCTGCACGATCTGGCCAACGGCGGGGACAAGGACTGGGGATTGGAGCCGCCTTATCGCCGGCTGGGTTTCGAGGCGCTGCAAAACGCCTCGCAAGACTTTGCCCAGGGCTCGGTGGGAGCGGGGCGGGGGGCTATGGCCGGGGTGCTCAAGGGCGGACTGGGTTCGGCATCGCTGGTGCTGGGTGATGGTTGGGTGGTGGCGGCGCTGGTGGTCGCCAATCCGATCGGCTCCGTCTATATGCCGGATGGCGAGACGTTCTGGGCCTGGCCCTGGGAGATCGCCGGGGAGTTTGGTGGTGTGCGTCCGGGGGCACCGATGGACGCCAGCGATCCGATGCCGGAACTGTCCCGGCTGGATTCCATGGGGCGGTTGCAGGCCGGGGCCAATACCACCTTGGTGGCGGTGGCCTGCAATGCCCGGTTGACCACCGCCGAGTGCAAGCGCGTGGCGATCATGGCCCAGGACGGCATTGCCCGCGCGGTGCGCCCGGCGCATCTGCCGTTTGATGGCGACACGGTGTTTGCCATGGCTTCCGGCGCGGTCGAGCTGGTGGACGGGCCGCGTCGCCAGGTGCAGATCGGCTGCCTCGGCAGCGCCGCCGCCGATTGCGTGGCGCGGGCGATTGCCCGGGGTGTTTTCGAAGCCCGGCGCGAGGCGCCGAATGGCCTGTAGGTCTGGGATCTTGAGCATGTCACGAACCTTGTGGGAGCTGGCAAGCCAGCTCCCACAGTGGATCGCGTTCAGCCAGGAATTACTTGTGTTGCCATTACCTGCTTGATTCGCTCTCGGGCCTGGCTGGCTTGCACAGGCAGCCCGAGTTCGGTGTAAACCTGTTCCAGATGGCGGTTGGTCGGGACATCCAGCGGGTCGTAGCCACGGCGCAGTTCCAACGTCTGCTGTGCCGCCCGCCAGTCCCCGCCGCGCAGGCGGGCGTCGAGTTCGATTTGCGCGAACAGATCCCGCTGTGCGTGACTGCCGCCGATATCGTTGAGCCGTGGCAGCACACCACTCAGCCGCTGCATAGCCAGTTCCCAATCACCCCGGGCCTGGGCCAGCAAGCCTTGCGCCAATGGCACCGTCACCTCGGCCCAGGTCGTGCGGCTGAACGCCGGCGCCCTGGAGGCGTGGGCCAGCAGTGACTCAAGCAGATGATCGGCTTCAGGTTTTCCGGCTCTGGCCAGGCCGTACAGATACTGCACGCTGAGGAAGGGTTGCACCGTATCCTCCGTGCGTTTCTGCAGATAGGGTGCCAGCGCCTGCCAGCGTTCACCGATATCGATGCCGGTCAGCTCCAGGCGGGTCAGCAGCGATACCGCGCCGACCTGATCCTGGGAGTACTCCGGCAGGATGCCCCAGACATGTCGGTCATAAATCTCCAGGGCGCGTTGCTCATGGCCGCGGGCCAGGTAGAACAGCGCCAGATGCCACCAGTTGTGGGTGTACATGAAGGAGTTGAGGCCCTGCCAATGGTCCTTCACGTTTTCCATGAAGTCGATGCCTTCCTCGATCCGGCCCCGGGTCAGCAGCACATGGGCCAGGGCGTGTTGGGCCCAGGGCTCGTCGGCTTGCAGGGCAAGGGCCTGGCGGGCGGCGGCTTCGGCGTCGTCCAGCAGGTGGCATTGTTCATAGGCGAAGGCCAGCAGGCCGTGGCTATGGGCGATATCCGGCGCCGCGTCGCGGGCCTTGAGGGCGATGCGCAACAACCCCGGCCAGTTGCCGCGATTGAACTCCACGTATTGGGTGAGCTTGGCGGCGAGCAAGTCCCGGGGAAAACGTTCCAGCAGTTGTTCGCCGAGGCCCAGCACTTGCCCCAGGTCGTCGACGATCCAGGCGCGCAGCAGGGCCAGGTACAGGTCGGCCCGGGCATGTCCGGCGGGGGTGGCGCTTGCCCGCTGCCGGTAGCGTTCGGCCAGGACCGGGCCTTCGGGGGATTCGCTGAACATCAGCAGGATGCCGGCGAAGGCATTGGCCAGGCGTGACTGCGGATCGGCGTCGGCGGTGGCGAGGATCGACTCGGCGCGAGGGTGGTAGCCGAGAAAACCGCCGATGAACGCGTCGATGCCTTCGCGGGTCGCGGTGTGCTCGGTGTCGAGGGGGTTGCCCAGGTAATCCAGTGACATGCTCTTGAGACTCGGTGGTTCGAAGGCAGCGGGTCTCGCAAGGCTTGTGCCAGTCCTGCACAGGAGGCGTATCCCTCAAGTCATGCATCGTCAGGACTGACGTCTTCGCGGGCAAGACGGTTCCTACAGGATCGGACGGCTGCTGCTTTTTCCACAGTCGGGCCAGTGGCTGTGGTTTTTTCATCAGCGCCAGCGCCCTCGAAAACCGCTCAAAGCCCGCAAAAGACCGCCTTCCAGGCCCTGGCACAGGCCTTGCTAAACCGCTTCAAAGGGCCGGGCGCCTGTCCGTGGTTGCCTGCCTGATGAATCTTTTCTGCGGAGCCCGCCATGCCTGATCTCACCCCGACCCATTCGTCTCACACCCGGCCCCTGCGCCGGGTGTTGCTCGGCCTTGCGGCTGGTGCGTTGATCCTGGCCGGCAGCGTCCAGGCCGAGCCCCGGGAGGGCGGCGTACTGAACCTGGTGGCCCAGCCGGAGCCGCCGTCGTTGATGCATGGGGTGGTCAGCCACGTCTCGACCCAGTACGTCAGCGGCAAGATCCTCCAGAGTCTGCTCACCTACGACACCGCGCTCCAGCCCGAGCCGGTGCTGGCAAAAAGCTGGACGATTGCCCCCGACGGCCTGACCTACACCTTCGACCTGCAGGACGGCGTGCATTGGCATGACGGCCAGCCCTTCACCTCGGCCGACGTGGTGTTCAGCTTCCAGACCTTCTACCCGGAGGTGGACAAACGTCTGGGCGGGATCTTTACCGACTATGTGACCTCCATCGAGGCCACGGGGCCGTTGCAGGTGGTCTTCCACCTGAAGAAACCCTTCGCCCCCTTGCTCTCTTCCCTGGGCAGCGGCCTGCGCCCCGTGGTGCCCCGGCACCTCTACGAGGGCTCGGATTTTCGCAACAACCCCTACAACCTCAAGCCCGTGGGCACCGGGCCGTTTGTCTTCGAAGAATGGAAACGCGGCGCCTATATCAAGCTGGGGAAGAACAAGGACTACTGGAAAAAAGGCCTGCCGCACCTCGACGGCATCGTCTTCCACGTGATTCCCGATGCCTCGTCCCGGGCCGCCGCGTTCGAACGCGGGGATATCCAGGCACTGCGCAGCGGCGACGCCGACTACTCCGATCTCAAGCGCCTGACCGCCTTGCCCGGCGTGCAGTCTTCGGAGAAAGGCTGGGAGCTGTATGCCGGCCTGGCCTTTCTGCAGATCAACACCCGCAAGCCACCGCTGAACAATCCCAAGGTGCGCCAGGCGATCCTCTATGCGCTGAACCGGCAGTTTATCGTCGACAATATTTTCTTCGGTTCCGGCAAGGTCGCCCAGGGGCCGTTTGTTTCCACCACGCCGTATCACGACCCGAACCTGCCGCAGTACAGCTATGACCTGAAGAAGGCCAAGGCGCTGATCGCCGAGTCCGGCGTGGATGTCGGCGCGGTGCGTATCCGCCTGCTCAACGGTGAGAAGGGCGGCGCCTGGGAGCGCCTGGCCGAATACACCAAGCAGGCCCTGCAGCCCCTGGGCTTCAAAGTCCAGGTAGTCACCTCGGATGCCGCCACCTGGTTCCAGCGGGTCAGCGACTGGGACTTCGACCTGACCTACAACTTCATCTTCCAGATCGGCGACCCCTACCTGACCACCGCCTACCTCTATCGCTCGGACTACATCCTCAAGACCTCACCGTTTGCCAATGTCAGCGGTTACAACAGCCCGCAGGCCGATGCCTTGTGGAATCAGGTCGCCGACACCCCGGAAGGCGAGCAGCGTCGCCAGGTCTACAGCCGCCTGGAAAACCAGCTGAACAGCGACCTGCCCATCGCGCCGATCTTCGAAATGCGCTACCCGACGCTGTTCCACAGCCAGGTCAAGAACCTGCTGCAAACCGCCACCAGCCTCAACGAGGACGATGAAAGCGTCTACCTCGACGGCCCGGCGCCATGAACCTGTTGCACTTCCTCGGCGCCCGCTTGAGTCGGGCGCTGCTGATGATCCTCGGGGTGCTGGTGCTGAGCTTCCTGCTGATCCGCCTGACCCCTGGCGATCCGGCCTTGCTGATGGCCGGCGAGGCCGGCGTCGACGATGTGCACTACATCGACAACCTGCGGCATGACATGGGCCTGGACCAGCCGCTGGCCCGGCAACTGTTGATCTACCTGGGGCAGGTCGCGCACCTGGACCTGGGGTATTCCTACCGCAACCAGACCTCGGTCTGGTCGCTGATCGCCGAGCGCCTGCCCGCCACCCTGGCGCTGATGGGCTCGGCGTTCCTGCTCTCGTCCCTGGCGGGGATCGCCCTCGGCGTGCTCGCGGCCCGTAGCCGGGAGCGCCGGCCCTGGTTGGACGGGCTGCTTTCCCAAGGCGCTTTGCTGCTCTACGCCGTGCCGACCTTCTGGCTGGCGATGCTGCTGATCCTGTTGTTTTCCGTACACCTTGACTGGTTGCCGGCCTTTGGCCTGGAGACCGTGGCCGCGGACTTCCACGGCTGGGCCTGGCTGGCGGACCGGCTGCGTCATCTGCTGCTGCCGTGCCTGTCCCTGAGTTTTCTGTTCCTGGCCCTGTATATCCATCTGACCCGCGCCGCGACCCTTGAAGCGCTGGGCCAGGAATATGTCTACACCGCCCGGGCCAAGGGCCTGACCCCACGGCGCATTCTCTGGGCCCATGTCCTGCGTAATGCGCTGCTGCCGGTGGTGACCTTTGCCGGCCTGCAACTGGGACAACTGGCCAGCGGCGCCTTGCTGGTGGAGGTGGTCTATTCCTGGCCGGGCATCGGTCGGCTGATGTACGACGCCCTCGCGCAACGTGACTACGGCGTGTTGATGGGCGGCTTCCTGGTGATCTCGACGCTGGTGGTCGGTTTCAACCTGTTGACCGATCTGGCCTGCCGGCTGCTGGACCCGCGTATCGGCGCCCAGGGTCAGTCCTGATGAATGAGGTTTCAGTGATTCGACGTTTTCTCGCACAACCTTCGGCGCTGATCGGCGCCGGTTTCCTGCTGTTGCTGAGCCTGCTGGCGCTGGCCGCGCCCTGGCTGACCGACAGTACGCCCTGGGAGATGAGCACCACGCCGCTGTTGGCACCGTTCCAGGACCCGGCCCATTGGCTGGGCAGCGATATGCTTGGGCGCGATCTCGGCAGCGGCTTGTTGTACGGCGCCCGGGTGTCCCTGGCGGTGGCCGTCCTTTCGAGCCTGGCGACCTTGCTGGTGGGCGCCCTGGTGGGCGCGGTCGCCGGCTATTTCGGTGGTTGGCTCGATGGTGTGCTGATGCGTATCGCGGAGTTCTTCCAGATCATTCCGCAACTGGTGCTGGCGGTGATCCTGGTGGCGGTACTGGAACCCTCGCTGGGCTCCATTGTGCTGGCGATCACCCTGGTGGCCTGGCCAGGAGTCGCGCGCCTGGTACGTGGCGAATTCCTCAGCCTGCGCCAGCGCGAGTTTGTCCAGGCGGCCCAGGTTCTGGGGCAGTCGCCGCTGGCGATCATCACCCGGCAGATCCTGCCCAATGCCCTGGCGCCTTTGCTGGTGACCCTGACCTTTGTGATGGCGACGGCGATTCTCACCGAGGCCGCGTTGGCGTTTCTCGGCCTCGGCGATCCCGATGCCATGAGTTGGGGCTACATGATCAATGCCTCGCGCGGGCTGCTGCGCGAAGCCTGGTGGATGAGCTTGCTGCCGGGGCTGGCAATCCTGCTCTGCGTGCTGGCGGTCAATCGCGTGGGCGAAGGACTGCGGGTGGCCTTTGAGCCGACCCGTCGGCAGGGAGTCAACCCATGAGCCAGGACCGCACACCGTTGTTGAGCATCGAGCGGCTGCGTATCGCCTTGCCCGCGGACGCCGATCGCAGCCATGCGCTGTATGACCTGTCGTTGTCGCTGGTGGCGGGGGAGTGCCTGTGCCTGGTGGGGGAGTCGGGTTCCGGAAAATCCATGCTGGCCAAGGCGTTGTTGCGCCTGCTGCCAGCCCCCTTGCGTGTCGAGAGCGGAACCTTGCGTTTTCGCGGCGAGGACCTGGCCGGCCGTGACGAGGAGGGGATGCGTCAGTTGCGCGGCCGGACCCTCAGTATGGTGTTCCAGGAGCCGATGAGTGCGCTCAATCCCTTGTTGAGCATCGGCCGACAGATCGATGAAACCCTGCGTGCCCATGGCGAGCGTTCGGCCCGGGTGCGCGAGCGGCGGGTGCTCGACCTGCTCGGTTATGTCGGCCTGCCTGATCCGATCCGGCTACGGCGGGCCTATCCCTTCGAACTGTCCGGCGGTCAGCGCCAGCGGGTGGTGATCGCCATGGTCCTGGCCTTCGATCCGGACCTGCTGATCGCCGACGAACCGACCTCGGCGCTGGATGTGACCACCCAGGCGCAGATCCTCGACCTGTTGCGCCGTATCCAGCGTGACAAGGGCATGGCGATAGTGTTTATCACCCACGATTTTGCCGTGGTGCGGGCGATTGCCGACCGCGTGCTGGTGCTGGAACGCGGCCATGTGATCGAGCAGGGGTCGGCCCGACAGGTGCTCGAGGCGCCCCGCGAAGCGTATACCCAGCGTCTATTGGCGGCGGTCACGGCGCAGCCGCTGGCGCCGCGCCCGTTATTGGCCGAGGCGCCCGAGGTCCTGGGCGCGCGACAGTTGGAAAAGCACTTCGTCGGTCGTGGCGGTTGGTGGAGTCGCCGCCAGACCCAGGCCTTGGCCGGGCTCGACCTGCACCTGCGTGAAGGCGAGACCCTGGGCATCGTCGGCGAGTCGGGCTCCGGCAAGTCGACCCTGGGTCGCTGCCTGGTACGCTTGCTACAGCCGGACAGCGGCAGCCTGAAGTGGCAGGGGCATGAGGTGGCGAACCTGTCCCAGCGCCGGCTGCGGCCGATGCGCGGTGAGATCCAGATGATTTTCCAGGACCCCTTTGCCTCGCTCAACCCACGCCAGACAGTGGGGCAGATCGTTATGACCGGCCCCTTGGCCCAGGGCGTTTCCCGGGCGGAGTCGGCTCGGCGTGCCCGCGAGTTGCTGGAGCAGGTCGGTTTGCCCGCCGTAGCGTTCGAGCGTTTTCCCCATGAGTTTTCCGGCGGTCAGCGGCAACGCATCGGTATAGCCCGAGCCCTGGCCGTACGGCCGAAGATCCTGATTGCCGACGAGTGCGTCTCGGCCCTGGATGCCCTGGTCCAGGTCCAGATTCTTGAACTGCTGGAGGCCCTGCAACGGCAGTTCCGCCTGAGCCTGGTGTTTATCACCCATGACCTGCGGGTCGCGGCCCGCCTGTGCGACCGCATCGCGGTGATGCAAGGCGGACGGATTGTCGAGCAGGGCGATACGGCCCGCTTGTTTGCCGAACCGCAACATCCTTACACCCGGACCTTGCTCGGGGCCGCCGCGTTGGCGCTGCCCGATACTTCCACCGAACCGGCGGTGGTTGGCGCACTGTGAGTGCACCCTTTTTCTCTTGCACAGGACTGTCACACCCATGACCGAGTTTCGATCCTTTAGTCATCTGCCCCTGGTGCGGGGTGAACGGCTGGAAGTCCGTCCCGGGCGACGCCTCAGCGTGGCCCATCGTCCGGGAACGGAGAAAGCCGCGACCGTGGTGTTTTTCTGCCATGGCGCGGGGGGCAACAAGGATCAGTGGCGCGAGCAATGGCAAGCCCTCGGCGAGCAGGGCTATAGCCTGGTGGCCTGGGATCTGCTGGGTCATGGCGAGAGCGACAAGCCGCGGCGGGCGGCGGCCTATGCCTGGAAGGAATTGGTGGCGGATGTCGTGGAGCTGCTGCGGCGCTTCGGAGGTGAGCGCAACCTGATCGTGGCCCACTCCTTTGGCACCGGGTTGACCCTCAGCGCGTTGTTGCAGGTGAATTCGGTCAGTGGCGCCTTGCTGCTCGGCACGCAACTGCATCGGCCCTTGAGTCGCGGCGGCTTGCTGGCGTTGCCGGCCTGGATACTGGAGCTGATCCGGCCGGTGTTGGCCAAGGGATTTCGCGAGCGGGCCTGGCATCCGTCCGTCGACCCGCGCTTGCTGGCGTATGAGGAGAAGTTGACCGAGCGTAATCGGCTGTATGTGTTCAAGGGGCTGGTGCAGGGTGTGCAGTGGCCCGAGGCCGAGCGGGTGGCGCAACTGAGGTTGCCGGTCCAGATCCTGGCCGGCGACAGCGACGGCCTGACCCCGGCCAGCGGTGGTGAGGCGCTGGCGCGGCAGTTGCCGGATGCACAGTTCCAGGTGCTGGAGGCGTGTGGGCACCAGTTGATGTTGGAGAGGCCGCAGCAGGTGCTGGCGGCGTTCGAGCAACTGCTGCAGCGCCTTCCTCAAGGCTGAAACACGGTCTCTTGTAGGAGCCTGGCTTATCGGGGCGCCGCATCGCAGCGAATAGGCCTTCAAGACCGCCAAAAGCTTCGCGGGCAAGCCCTGCTCCTACAGGTTAGAGGTGCCTTCAGGCGCTGACCATCAACTCGATTCGGCAACCCGGCTGGGCATCCCGCACCTCAAGGCGCATATCATGCAGCCGTGCCACCGCCGCCACCATGCTCAATCCCAGCCCGTTGCCCGCCGTATGCCGACTGGACTCGGAACGGTACAACCGCCGGAACACCGCTTCGCGCTCGGCTTCGGGAATCCCCGGACCATTGTCCACCACGCACAGTCCACGTCTGTCCGGGGTATCCATCACCGCCACCTGCACCCGGCTATGGTCAGGCGAAAACTTGATGGCGTTGTCCAGCAGGTTGCAGGTTGCATCGAACAGCAACTGCGCATCGCCGAAAATCAGGCAGGGCGCGGGCGCGCAATTCAAGGTCAGTTCGATACCACGCTCTTCGGCCAAGGGCTCGAAAAACTCGACGGCATCGGCGGCGATACGGTTCAGGTCGATCTCGGCAAAGCTGCTGCGCCGGGCGCTGGCTTCGATCTCGGAAATCCGCAACAGCGCTCGGAAGGTCGACAGCAAACCCTGGGCATCCTCGATGGCGTTGTCGATGGCCGCCTGGTATTCCTCCTCGCGCAGGTGCCGGCGCTGGGCCCGTTCCAGGCCCGCGAGCAAGCGGGTGAGGGGCGTGCGCAAGTCGTGGGCGATATCGTCGCAGACACCCTTGACCTCGCTCATCAGGCGCTCCAGCTCGTCGAGCATCTGGTTGACCACCGTGGCGATACGGTCGATATCGTCACGGTTGCCACGGGTCGGCAGGCGCTCGTTGAGGTGGCCCTTGACGATGCGTTCGATGGAACGGGTCAGCACATCCAGCCGTCGGCGCGCCGCGTAGCCCAGCCCGACCGCCCCGAGCAGGCCCACCACCAGCAGCAGCGAGCCGCCGGAGACCATCGCGTTGACCAGCAACTCGTCGAACTCGCTGAGGTCATGGATATCCTGGGCCACCATCAGGGTCTGGCCATTGTCCAGGCGATGCATGACGAAGCGGATCGGCCGGCTCTTTTTTTGCGGCTGCTTCCAGTTGAATTCGGCGGGTTTGTCGTAGCCCTTGAAGGCCGGCATTTCAATGACCGGTCCGGCAATCAGCTGGCCTTGGGCATCATAGAGGCCGTGGGGCAGGCGACCGTCGATATCCTGTTCGGAGTGCTTGCGGATTTCCGCCAGGCGCAGGTCTTCGGGCTGCGCGCTACGGTTGTCGATCTGCCGATAAAGGGCGGTATCGACCTCGGCCATCAGGTAGCCGGCGGTTTGCCAATAGATATAACCGAACAGCGCGAGGAACGAGCAACTGAACAGCGCCAGGGACATCAGCGCCGTGCGGAAACTGATGGTGCGGGGGATTTCACGCAGGTGAGCGTAGAACATAGCCTGCCCCGCGAATGGTATGGATCATCGGTTCCTCGCCGTCGCCATCGACCTTGCGGCGCAAACGGCCCATATGCACTTCAATGACATTGGTGCGTTCGTCATAGGCGTAGTTCCACACGGCCTCGAACAGCATGGTCCGTGTCACCACCTGTTCGGCGTGTTGCACCAGGTATTCGAGCAGGGCGTATTCCCGGGGCAACAGCTCGACCATCCGTTCGCCGCGCTTGACACTGCGCTTGAGCAGATCCAGCTCCAGGTTGCCGACCCGCAGGCGGTTGACCCGTTCCTCGCTGGGAGCGACCCGGCGGCGGCTCAAGGCATCGAGGCGGGCGGTCAGCTCGATGAACTCGAAGGGCTTGGTCAGGTAGTCGTCACCGCCGGCCCGCAGGCCACGCACCCGTTCGTCGAGCGCGCTGAGGGCGCTGAGGATCAGCACCGGCGTGGCGATACCCGAAGCGCGCAAGGCGGTGAGCATGCCCAGGCCATCGAGGGCACCGGGGAGCATGCGGTCGAGAACGATAACGTCGTAGCTGTCGCTGATGGCGCGAACCAGGCCTTCTCGACCGTTATCGACGTGGGTGACATCGAAGCCGTGGTCTTGCAGGGCGGCTTCGATCTCCCGGGCAGTGGCGGGGTCGTCCTCGACGACCAGAACATGGGTCATGGGCACTTCACAGAATGAGAGAGGGTGGTAGTCTTGCACGGACCCCGGAGGAATCTGGCTGGCCAGTGAATCGTGGTTGGTTGGTCGACCGGCATAGTGTGCCAAACCGGGTTTATCTGAAAGGTCGCGTCAATATGAAAAAAAGTTTAGCTGAACCAGCACGGAGCCGGTCTTGAGAATCCTGGTCATCGAGGATGACGCCAAGGCAGCCAGCTACCTGGTGCGTGGTCTCAATGAAAGCGGGCACGTCACCGATACCGTCGACGATGGCCGCAGTGGCCTGGACATGGCCCTGGAAAGGATCTACGACGCCTTGATCGTCGACCGCAAACTGCCGGGGCTGGACGGTCTTGCGTTGGTCCAGGAACTGCGGCGCCAGGGCTTGCGCACGCCGGTGCTGATGCTCAGCGCCCTGGATTCCACCGCCCAGCGGGTCGAAGGCTTGCGCGCCGGGTGTGATGATTACCTGGCCAAGCCCTATGCCTTTGTCGAGGTGCTTGCCCGGCTCGAAGCCTTGCAGCGTGGCCGTGATCCGGTGGTGGGATTGTCGCGGACCTTGCGGGTCGGCCGCCTGCAACTGGATTGCGCCGCGCGCACCGCCACCCGTGAAGGGCAGGTCATTGTCCTGCAGCAGCGCGAGTCGCTGATCCTGGAAAAGCTGATGCGCCACTGCGATGAAGTGGTGACCCGCAGCATGCTGCTGGAAAGCGCCTGGGACTATGACTTCGACCCCATCGACAACGTGATCGACAAACACATCTATCGGTTGCGCCGCAAACTGGATGCCGGCTTCAGCCATTCGCTGATCCAGACCGTGCCGGGGGTGGGCTATCGCTTGCTGCAGGACGGCGAAGACCCCCTTGATGCGCCACCGCGGTCAACGCCGCCTCTGTAGGAGCGAGCTTGCTCGCGATGGTCGTCCAGGCTCCGCTGGGTATCAGATGCCCCGCGTTATCGTTGACGTCCATCGCCAGCAAGCTGGCTCCTACAAGGAACCGCGTTCACATGATATTTACCTAAACTAAAATTTAGCTTTGGAGGAACGGGACGCGGGCCTGCGCCTGATAGCTTCGGAATCTGATCGATGGCTCTGCCACACAGGTTCTGGAGATATCCCGTAGATGCTTCTCACGCCGAGATTCGAGGCTTTTCATCCACCTCAGGCCCCAAGCCGACTGTTCCGCGCCCTGGCCTTGGCCGGCCTGACGCTGTTGAGTGGCTGCTCGCTGGTGCCGGGCTACCAGCAGCCGGCCTTGCCCCTGGCCCCGCAATGGTCGGCCAAGGACCCGTCCACCACTGCGGCCGACGCCGTGGGCGGGCCCTGGTGGCGTGAGTTCCACAGTGCCGAGCTCGATGGCCTGATTGCCCGTGGCCTGAACGACAACTACAGCCTCAAGGCCGCTGTGAGCCGGGTCGACCAGGCCCGGGCCATCGCCCAGGTGGCCGGCGCCGGGCAATACCCCAACCTGTCCCTGGGCGGCAACTACCAGCGCCAGAACAACTACGGCAGCACGAAAAAATCCAGCGTCTTTGCCGAGGCCACTTATGAAGTGGACTTCTGGGGCAAACAACGGGCCACCGCCGATTCCTCCCAGGCCCTGGCCAACGCCAGCCAGTTCGACGCCCAGACCCTGCGCATGACCCTCGGCGCGAGCATCGCCGACAGCTATTTCCAGGTCCTCTCGCTGCAAGACCGCGTGCGCCTGGCCCAGTCCATCGCCGCCGATGCCAGCCAGGTCCTCGATCTGGTGCAGGTGCAGGCCAGCCAGGGCGCGGTGTCGAGACTGGAAGTCGAACAGCAGCGCAATGCCCAGCAAACCTTCCAGGCCGCCGTGCCGCTGTTGCAACAGCAGCTCGACGCGGCCAAGTATCAACTGGCGACGCTGGTGGGCGTGCCGCCTGAAGGCTTCGAGGTCCAGCAAACCGGGCTCGATGCCCTCCAGGTGCCACAACCCAAGGTCGGCCTGCCCGTCGGCCTGGTGCGCCAACGCCCGGATATCCAGGCCGCAGAAGCGCGCCTGGTTTCAGCCAACTACGACGTCGGCGTGGCCCGGGCGGCGTTCCTGCCCAACCTTTCCCTGGACCTGCTCGGTGGTATCGACACCCTGGCCGGCGGGCATATCTGGAGCATCGTCGGCAACCTGACCCAGCCGGTGTTCAGCGGCGGCCAACTGACCGGACAACTGCACGCCGACCAGGCCCATGTGCGGGAACTGACCGCCAGCTATCGCGCCTCGATCATCGAAGCCCTGCGTGATGTGGAAACCCAGCTCAGCGCAGCGCGGCAACTGGACCAGGCCTACAGCCTGAACCAGGCCGCCGTCGGCTCCGCCCGCGAAGCCGCGCGCCTGGCCCAGGTTCGTTACCGCCTCGGCTCCACCGATTTCCAGACGCTGCTGGTGGTCGAGCGCACCCAGTACCAGGCCGAAGACAGCCTGTTGCAGGTGCGCCTCCAGCATCTGCAGGCCGCCGTCGGCCTGTTTCGCGCCATCGGCGGCGATTTCAGCGCGCCGACCCTGGCCGCCGCCACTCCTTCTTCTCCCTTTCAGGTCGTTCAGCCATGAAGCACTCACCCCAGGCGCCATCCCAACCTCGTCGTCTGCGCCTCGGCCTGCTGGTCGTCGCCATGCTCGGCGCTTCGCTGTTGATCAAGACCCAATGGATCGACCGCGTCCAGGCGGCACCGACAGCTCCTGTTGATAGCGCTATCCCGGTGGTGATGCAGGCGGCGGGGCAAAAGGATCTGCCGATCTGGATCGACGCCATCGGCAACGTCCAGCCCCTCAACACCGTCAATGTGCGGGTGCGGGTCGACGGCGAGCTGCAGAAAGTCCTGTTTACCGAAGGCCAGATGGTCAACGCCGGCAGTCAGTTGGCGCAGATCGATCCACGGGTCTACCAGGCACAGGTGGCCCAGGCCCAGGCGCTGGTCAGCAAGGACCAGGCGCAGTTGGCCAACCTCAAGGTCAACCTCGACCGGGCCAGCAAGCTGGCAGCGGCCAAGGCCGGCCCGACCCAGGATGTCGACACCTACCGGGCCCAGTTGGCGGCCCAGCAGGCCACGGTCCAGGCCGACCAGGCGGCCCTGGAGAATGCCCGCCTGCAACTGGCTTTCACCCGGATCGACGCGCCGTTCACCGGCCGGACCGGGCAACGCCTGCTGGACGTCGGTTCGATTGTCCACGGCACCGATGCCACGGGCCTGGTGACCCTGACGCAGATGGACCCGATCTCGGTGGCCTTCGCGGTGTCCCAGGACGACCTGGCGCGGATCCTCAAGGAAAACGCCGTGGCCCCCTTGCAGGTGCTCGCCATGAGCCGCGACGGCCATCAGCAACTGGCGAGCGGCTCCCTGAGCTTTATCGACAGCCAGGTGATCGCCGCCAGCGGGCAGATCCAGCTCAAGGCGCAATTTCACAATGCCGGCCAGCAGCTCTGGCCCGGCCAACTGGTGGGCGCGCGTCTGCTGGTGAATACCCAGAAGGCCGTCACCGTGGTGCCGGCCAATGCGGTGCAGCAAGGGCAGAAGGGCGACTTCGTCTATGTGGTCAATGCCGACCAGCGGGTCGAGCCACGGCAGGTGACGGCGGCGACGGTGGTCGACGGCCAGCAGTGGATCAAGGACGGCCTGGCGCCGGGTGAAGTGGTGGTGGTCCAGGGCCAGTCGCGGATCGCCCCCGGGCTCAAGGTCAAGCCGGTCAGCCTGGACACGGGCCCAGCGGCACCTGAGGTGGCGTTGAGCGGCAGCGCCGGAGGCAAGCCATGAACCTGCTCGCCGGTCTGATCCAGCGCCGCACGGGCCTGTGCCTGCTGGCCCTGGGGGTGATGCTGCTGGGCACTTTTGCCTATTTTCAACTGCCGGTGGCGCCGTTGCCGACGGTGGACTTTCCCACCATCCAGGTCACCGCCAAGCTCTCCGGGGCCAGCGCCGAAACCATGGCGACCTCGGTGGCGACGCCGCTGGAACGGGCCTTCGCCGCCGTGCCCCAGGTCACCTCGATGACCTCCTCGAGTTCCTCGGGCAAGACCCAGATCGTCCTGCAGTTCGACCTGTCGCGTAATATCGACGGCGCGGCCCAGGACGTGCAGACGGCGATCAACACCGCCAGCGCGACCTTGCCGAAAACCATGACCAGCACGCCGACCTTCAACAAGGTCAACCCGGCGGAGTTCACCGTGCTGTCCCTGGCCCTGACCTCGCCGACGCGGACCTTGCCGGAGCTGGATCGCTACGCCGACAACTACCTGGCCCAGCGCCTGTCGCAGATGCCCGGCGTCGGCCTGGTGGATTTCCATGGCGAGCAGAAGCCGGCGGTGCGCATCCAGATCGACCCGGATGCCCTGGCGGCCCGTGGCCTGACCCTGGAGGAAGTGCGCAGCATCGTCGGCCTCAGCACCCTCGATCAACCCAAGGGCAACCTCAACGGCCAGTATCGCTCGGTGACCCTCGATGCCACCGACCAACTGCTCGACCCCAAGGGTTATCGCGAACTGGTGGTGGCCTACAAGGCCGGGGTTCCGATCAAGCTCGGCGACCTGGGCCGGGTCATCGATGGTGCCGAGGACACCCAGCAGGCCGCCGGTATCGACGGCCAGCCGACGGTGATCGTCGACATCCACAAGCAGCCGGGCTTCAACGTGCTGTCGACCATCGCCAATATCAAGGCCAGCCTGCCGGCCCTGACCGCGTCCTTGCCCCGGGATGTGCAGGTCCAGGTGGTCGGCGACCGCACCCAGACCATCAATGCCTCGGTCAACGACGTGCAGTTCACCTTGCTGCTGTCCATCGCCCTGGTGGTCGTGGTGATCTTCGTGTTCCTGCGCAAGGCCACGGCGACCCTGATCCCGACCCTGACCATCCCGCTGTCGCTGGTGGCGACCTTTGCCGTGATGTACCTGCTGGGCTACAGCCTGGACAACCTGTCGATCATGGGCCTGGCGATTGCCGTCGGCTTCGTGGTGGACGACGCCATCGTGGTCATGGAAAACATCGTCCGCCACCTGGAAATGGGCAAGTCGCGGATCCAGGCGGCGGTGGACGGTTTGCGCGAGGTGGGTTTCACCATTGTCTCGATGACCGTGTCGCTGATCGCGGTGTTCCTGCCGATCCTGTTGATGGGCGGCATCGTCGGGCGGCTGATGCGTGAGTTCGCGGTGACGGTCAGCGTGGCGATCCTGATGTCCGGCGTGGTCTCCCTGACCGTGACACCGATGCTCTGCGCCTGGTTGCTCAAGCCGGAACACGAGTCGCGCCCGAGCCGTTTCGGCGATGCCTGCGAGGCGGTCTACAACCGGATTCACGAGGGCTACCGACGCAGCCTGGAGTGGGTGCTCGATCACCAGCGCCTGACCCTGGCCGTGGCGGTCGCCACCTTCGTCGCCACGGCCATGCTCTACCTGTATATCCCCAAGGGCTTTTTCCCGCAGCAGGACACCGGCCTGATCCAGGGCGTCGCCGAAGCCGCCTCGGATATCTCGCCGGAGGCCATGCGCCAGCGCGTTGCGCTGCTGGCCGATATCGTCAGCGCCGACCCGGCGGTGGCCAAGGCCTATTACTGGATCGGCCCCAACCCGACGGTCAGCCAGGGCCGGGTGATGGTCAACCTCAAGCCGTTCGACCAGCGCACGGCCAGCGCCCAGCAGGTGATCGCGCGCTTGCAGCCGGCCCTCGACAAGGTCCAGGGCATCAAACTGTTCCTGCAAGCCAACCAGGATATCCAGATCGGCGGCCGGGCCAGCAAGACCCAGTACCAGTACACCTTGCAGGACCCGGACAGCCAGGAGCTGGACCATTGGAGCGGGTTGCTGCTGGACCGTCTCAAACAGTTGCCGCAACTACGCAATGTCACCTCCGACCAACAGCGCGCCGCCCCCCAGGCGACCCTGGTGATCGACCGGCCCTCGGCGGCGCGGTTGGGGGTCAATGTGCAGGCGATCGACGACGTGCTCTATGACGCCTTCGGCCAACGGCAGATCGCGACCATGTTCACCCAGCTGGACCAGAACCACGTCATTCTCGAACTCGATCCGCGCTGGCAGATGTCCATCGACACCCTCAAGCACCTGTATGTGCGTTCGACCACCGGGGGCATGGTGCCGCTGGATATGCTGGCGAGTATCCGCAACGAGCTGGCGCCGATCATCATCAACCACCAGGGTGTGTTCCCGGCCATTACCCTGTCGTTCGACCTGGCCCCGGGGCAGGCCTTGAGCGATGCGGTCAACGCCATCGAGAAGGCTTCGCTGGCGGTGGGCCTGCCGGACACGGTGTCGGGGAGTTTCCAGGGCACCGCCCAGGCCTTCAAGGACTCGCTCAAGTCGCAACCCTGGCTGATCCTGGCGGCGATCCTGACGGTCTATATCGTTCTCGGGGTGCTCTATGAAAACGCCATCCATCCGCTGACGATCATTTCCACCTTGCCCTCGGCCGGCTTCGGCGCCTTGTTGGCGTTGATCATCTGCGGGCAGGACCTGTCGGTGCTGGGCATGATCGGGATCATCCTGCTGATCGGCATCGTCAAGAAGAACGCGATCATGATCGTCGACTTCACCCTGGAGGCCGAGCGTGGTGGCATGGCGCCGCGAGAGGCGGTGCATGAGGCCTGCCTGCTGCGCCTGCGGCCGATCCTGATGACTTCGCTGGCGGCGCTGCTCGGTGCCGTGCCCCTGGCCTTCGGGCACGGCGCGGGTTCGGAATTGCGTCAGCCCCTGGGGATCGCCATTGTCGGCGGGTTGGCGGTGTCGCAACTGCTGACGCTCTACACCACGCCGGTGGTCTACCTGTGGTTCGACCGGTTGCGCGGGCAAAAAAAAGCCCGCAACGAAGGCGAGCTGAATCAAGTTGAAACGAGGAGTGAATCCATCCTAGAGGGGCAGAAGTGAAATCGGCGTGAAAGGCCCGGCCAGGAAAATGAAAGTTTCGTGACCGGGTGGTCATTCGTCGGAACCTTGCCCCAGGGGCTGCGTGTCGCTGCCGGTCGACTACGCTCAATATTTTTGAAGCCGCCGGGGATTTGCCGGTGGGGATCAATTATGTTGATGAGGAGATGGCTATGAAGGATGCGTACATTTACGACAACGGGGATGAGTTTCCGATCAACAATCGGCTGCGTTGCGGCCAGACGGCCTATGTGGCGGAGTTTGGTGGGGAGGTGCCGGTCGAGGCGGCTGAGGTCAAGTCCGTGAGGCCCGCGCCGACGCTGCTGGTCAAGCCACCGTATTTTCCCAAGGCGGCCAAACCGCGCCTGAAAAAACACGCCTGACCCCGTTCAGCCAGGTCTGAACACGGTCCCTGTAGGAGCCGGCTTGCTGGCGATGGCGGTATTCCAGGCGACGGCGATGTCGACCATCGGATCGCATCGCCAGCAAGCCGGCTCCTACAGGTTGTGTGGTGTCTTCAAGAGCCCATTTCCGTAGTTGGCCGGCATCGCGCTTTCAGCGCCGACGCAAACTCTGCTCCATCCGGCTGATGCCTTCCTCCAGCAAGGCCCTCGGGCAACCGAAGTTCAAGCGCACGAACTGCTGCGCGTTGTCGCCAAACTCGATCCCCGCGCTCAACCCCACCTTGGCCTCTTCGAGGAAAAACCGGTATGGGTCCGCAAGCCCCAACGCGCTGCAATCGAGCCAGGCCAGGTAAGTCCCTTGAGCCGGGTGCAGGACCACACCCGGCAACCGGGTTTCCACCGCGTGTTGCAGGTAGTCGCGGTTGGCCTGCAGGTATTGCACCAGGCCAGCGAGCCACGGCCCGCACTCGGTGTAGGCCGTGCAGGTGGCTTCCAGCCCCAGGGCATTGACGCTGTCGACCATCCCCCCGCGTGCCGCGTTGAAGCGCTCGCGTACCGCCGGATCCTGGACAATGGCGTAAGCCGTCTTCAGCCCGGCGATGTTATAGGCCTTGCTCGCCGACATCAGGGTGATGGTGCGCCTGGCGATCTCCGGGCTCAGGGAGGCGATCGGTACATGACGACGGCCATCGAAGCAGAGGTCGGCATGGATCTCGTCGCTGATAATCAGCGCGCCCTGTTCCAGGCAGATATCCGCCACCTGTTGCAGTTCTTCCCGGGGGAAGACCTTGCCCAGCGGGTTGTGCGGGTTGCTCAGCAGCAGCGCGCCGCCGCCTTGCAAGGCGGTACGCAGGGCACCGAAGGGCGTGACATAGTCACCCTGGACATCGCGCTCGAACGCCAGCTCGACTTTCGGCAGGTTCCAGTGACCCGGCGCCAGGCGCAGCGGGCGGTAGTTGGGCGTCTGCACCACGACGTTCTGGCCCGGTTGCACAAACGCGCGCAGCGCCATGTTGAAACCCGGTTCGACCCCTGGGAGGAAAATCAGCTCCTGGGGCTCCACGTACCAGGCGTACTTGGCCCGGAGGTCGGCGACGATGGCCAGGCGCAGGGCGTCCTGGGCCACGCTGTAACCCAGTTGCGGGTGTTCCAGGCGTTTGTGCAGGGCTGCGGTGATCGCGTCCGCCACTGGCAGGTCCATATCGGCCACCCACATGGGCAGGACGTCGGCCGGGTAGCGGCTCCACTTGGTGCTGCCAGTGTCGCGGCGGTCGATCAGCGTGTCGAAGTTGAAGGTCATGCTGGTGGTCAAACTCGAAAGAAATCCCCGAAAGCGTCGGGTGTTCGTGGCCTGGGACGGCGGTCCGATGCGTGTCGCCAGGGGGCGTCAGTCTAACTGTTCGGCATATCCGGTGGGATCTCGTCATCGCTGCGCACCACTCGGTTGCGCCCGCTATCCTTGGCCCGATAGAGGGCCTGGTCCGCCGCCTGGAGCACCTGGCTCACGGTCTGCCCGCCCTGGGGCCAGCCGGCCACGCCCAGGGAGATGGTCACCGGGATGCCGTTCGGGCTTTCGGTATAGGCCATCGTCGCCCGCAAACGCTCGGCCACCAGGGCCGCCTGGGCCAGTGGCGTGGAGGGCAGCAGCATAAGGAACTCCTCGCCACCCTGGCGGCAGAGCACGTCGCTTTCCCGGGAGTGGCGGCGGATCTGCTGGGCCAGGTGTTGCAGCACCAGGTCGCCGGCGCTGTGCCCATAGCTGTCGTTGACCTGCTTGAAGTGGTCGATATCCAGGGCGATCAGAGAGAACGGCTGGCGGCGGCTTTCCCAGTCGTCGAGGATCAATTGCAGGCCACGGCGGTTGGTCAGGCTGGTCAGAGGGTCGGTGACGCTTTCCTGGTTGAGCTTGCCCAACTGCTGGTGCAGTGACATCAACGCTTTCTGCATGGTGTTCTTCAGCTGGGCGGCTTCGTAGTACCAGGCCCGCACCTTGCTCACCGACTGGGCGGCGGTAGATGAACCCCAATACTGCGTGGTATTGGCCAGTTGCCAGAGCGGTTTGCTGATCAGTGTCGAAATCCACCAGATACCCAGCAACGACAGGAGCAACAGCGGCACGGCGTAACCGGCGACTTCCAGCATCAACCGCTGCAGGCCTTCCAGAGTGATGGCGGTAGGCCGCTGGCTGATCACGCCCCAGCCGATCCGCGGCACCGGGGCATAGCCGGTGAGCATGTCGACGCCCTTGGAGTTTTTCAATCTCAGGCTGCCGGTTTCGCCGGCGATCACCGCGTCGATGGCCGGGTTGCCCTTGATCACGTCGCCGACCCGCGCCGGGTCCTGGTGATAGATCAACTGGCCCTGGGGGTCGACCACATAGAGGTAGGAGCCGTCACGGTAGTATTGTTCGCCCAGCAGTGAGTGGAGGATGTTCGGTTCGTTGAGGTAGATACCGGCGCCCAGGTAGCCGAGGTAGTTGCCATCAGCGTCGAAGATCGGATGCGAGATCTGGATCATCAGGTGATTGTTGGCCCCGACATAGGGGCTGGAAATATAGGGTTGGCGCGCCAGGCTGGCCTGGCGAAAGCCTTCGCTTGCGGAAAAGGTGCCGGTCAGGTTCATCGAGGTGGGCGAGGAGGCGATGATCTTGCCGTCCGCGCGGATGACGATCACCGAGTTGAAGCTGCCGGTCTGGCGGCGCAGTCGGTGCGCTTCCTGCCACAGTTGGTCCGGCTGGTCCCAGATCGCGGGGAGCAGTTCGCTGCTGAAGGCCAGTTGCTGCTGGGTCGACTTGAGGAAGTTGTTGGTGGTGTTGGCCAGCTTCAGGGCATAGATCCGATTGGCTTCCAGGGTCTGTTCCATCAGGAAGTTGCGCTGGGTCTGGTAGCTGGCGAAGAAAAGATTGCCGGCCGTCAGGGTGACGGCGGAAAGCGACAGCAACAGGATCAATCGGCGGAGGTCGATGCGTGGCATGGATTTCTTATGAAAATAATGGCGGGCCCGGGCAGCCTGAGGAGCAATGATAGATCAGAGCGCTCGGCAGCCCTAGCCCAGGCATGAAAATCCCGTGCCATTGCGCCCCTGTAGGAGCCAGCAAGCCGGTTCCTACGGGGGGACCGGTTTCCAGGCCGCGCCGCCCGGGTGGCGTCAGAAGATGTAATCGGTGGTCAGGAAGGTCGACTCGCGGTTATGGATGATATCGCTGATCAGCGCCTTGTTGCTGTCCTGGAATTTGGTGGCCACCAGGGTGCGGATCGAAAACACCCGCAAGGCATCGTGCACCGAGAGCGTTCCTTCGGCCGAGTTCTTGCGTCCGTTGAACGGGTAGGTGTCCGGGCCGCGTTGGCACTGGGCATTGATATTGATCCGTCCGACCTGGTTGGCGAAGGTGTCCACCAGCCGACCGACCTGGGCGGGATCGGTGCCGAAAATGCTCAACTGCTGGCCGAAATCCGACTCCAGCACATAGTCGATCACGGTTTCCAGGTCCCGGTAGGGCACGATGGGCACCACCGGGCCGAACTGTTCTTCCTGATACACGCGCATTCCCGCGTTCACCGGGTAGAGCACCGCCGGATAGAAGAACGAGGCGCGGGTCTGGCCGCCATTGGGATTGATCACCCTGGCGCCCTTGTCCTGGGCGTCGGCGACCAGGGCCTTGAGGTACTCGATCTTGCCGGCTTCCGGCAGGGGCGTCAGCGCCACGCCATTGTCCCAGGGCATGCCCGGCACCAGGCTTTGCACCTTGCGGTTGAATTTCTCGATAAAACCTTCGACCACGTCCTCGTGCACGAACAGGATCTTCAGCGCGGTGCAGCGTTGGCCGTTGAACGACAATGAGCCGGTGACGCATTCGTTGACCGCGTTGTCCAGGTCGACCTCGGGCAGCACGATGGCCGGGTTTTTCGCATCCAGGCCCAGGGCCGCACGCAGGCGGTGGGGCTTGGGATGGAGTTTCTTCAGGTCGCTGGCGGCCTTGTTGGTGCCGATAAAGGCGAAGATATCGATCTTGCCGCTGGCCATCAGCGCACTGACGGTTTCCCGGCCGCTGCCATAGATCACGTTGATCACCCCGGCCGGGAAGCTGTCGCGGAAGGCCTCCAGCAGCGGGCGAATCAGCAGCACGCCGAGCTTGGCCGGCTTGAACACCACGGTGTTGCCCATGATCAGTGCCGGGATCAGGGTGGTGAAGGTTTCGTTCAGTGGGTAGTTGTAGGGGCCCATGCACAGGGCCACGCCCATGGGCACGCGGCGGATCTGACCGAGGGTGTCCTGCTCCAGCTCGAAGCGGCTGGAACGGCGGTCGAGTTCTTTCAGCGCATTGATGGTGTCGACGATGTAGTCGCAGGTGCGGTCGAATTCCTTCTCGGAATCCTTGAGGTTCTTGCCGATCTCCCACATCAGCAGCTTGACCACTGCTTCGCGCTGTACGCGCATGCGCCGCAGAAAGGTTTCGACATGCTGGATGCGCTCGGCCACGCGCATTGTCGGCCATTCGCCCTGGCCGCGGTCATAGGCGTGAACCGCGGCGTCGAGGGCGGTGAGGGCGGTCTCGGCATCCAGCAGCGGCGTGCTGCCGAGGATCACCTGCTCATCACCGTGGGCGGTGGCGAGGTACACCGGGCTACGCACCTGGGCCAGCGGGCCGTCCCACGTGCGCAAGGTGCCGTCGACCAGGTATTCGCGTTGCTCCAGCTGGCCTTCGAATCGGTACTTTTCCGGGATGTCCGCGGCGGCGGGAAACAGTGAGTCGAGCAGCTTCTGGTCGGTCATGGGGCGATCACCCTGTCTGATGGAAAGGACGCTGAAACGCTTCAGTGCTTGAGCCTGTTTTATCACGAAACAGCTTAGTCGCGTCCAGCGCAAACGACGGGCTGGCGTATCGGCGGTTGAAGCGCGGCGGGGCTGGCCGCAGAATGACGCTTATTTTTCATTTTCAAGGCGACCTTCATGACGCTGGCAACGTTGCTCCTGTTCCTGATCAGCTCGGCGGCGATCATCGCCATGCCCGGCCCGACGGTGCTGCTGGCTTTGCACAACGGTTCCAACCACGGTGTGCGGGCGGCGGCCTGGGGCATGGGCGGGGCGGTGTTGGCCGATGCGCTGCTGGTGACGGCGGTGGCCTGTGGCCTGGGGATTTTGCTGCAGGCCAGCGAGACGTTGTTCCAGGCAGTGAAGTGGCTGGGGGCGGCATATCTGGTCTGGCTGGGCTGGAAGATGTTTCGTTCGACCGGGACCCTGGCCGAACTGCCGGTTGAGCAGGGTTCGAAGCGCTCCGTCGGCTTGTTCATGCGCTGTTTCGTGGTGGCGCTGACCAATCCCAAGGCGCTGCTGTTCATGTCGGCGTTCCTGCCGCAATTTATCGACAGTACACAGCCGCAGTTGCCGCAATATGCGCTGCTGGCCATGGTGCTGACCTTGCTCAATGTCAGCATCATGTTGTTTTACGCGTTGTGCGGGGCGCGCTTGTTGAGTCGCTTGCAGGGCGGGCATCTGCGGGCATTCAACCGGGTGACGGGTGGGTTGTTGATGACCTTGGGTGGGGTGTTGGCGTTTTATCGGCGGGGGGCTGCGGCCTGATGAGTAGAGGTGTTCTCAAGGGCCTCTTCGCGGCGGTGCGGCGTCCCGACAAGCTCCGCTCCCACAGGTTCTGTGTCGTACGCATTATTTGAGTTCGACTCGAACAGTGTGGGAGCGGAGCTTGCCCGCGAAGAGGCCAGTAGTCTCAACTAAACCTTGGGATCCTCATGGGGCTTGAGCGGCCGCGCATACTCCGGCTTGAGCTTGCCATCCTTGTCCAGCAGCCAGGCATCAAGAATCTCCCGTACCACGGGCCCGGCGACCCGGCCACCGGCCTCGCCGTTCTCGATCATCACCGAAATCACGATCTGCGGATCTTCCGCCGGGGCAAAACCGACGAACAAGGCGTTGTCGCGATTACGCTCCGAGGTCTTCAAGCGGTCATAACGCTCCCCCTGCTTGATCGCCACCACCTGCGCCGTGCCGCTCTTGCCGGCAATGCGATACTGCGCACCCACCGCCGCCGCCCGGGCGATACCGCGCGGATCGTGCATCACCAACTGCATGGCGTAGTTGACCTGTTCCCACTGCCGGGGGTCATGCAGCACGATATTGGGAATCGGATTCTGGTCCACCGGCGGCACCTGGCCGATGCTCCGGGCCAGGTGCGGACGATTCCACACGCCCTTGTTGGCGATCAGGGTCGTGGCCTGGGCCAGTTGCAGCGGCGTGACCTGCATATAGCCCTGGCCGATGCCGAGGATCACCGTCTCGCCGGGGAACCAGGCCTGGCGCCGGGTCGTGCGTTTCCACTCGCGTGACGGCATCAGCCCTGGCGATTCCTCGAACATGTCCAGGGAGACCTTCTGGCCGACGCCGAACTTGTTCAGGTAATCGTGCAGGCGGTCGATGCCCAGCTTGCTCGCCAGGTCATAGAAGTAGGTGTCGTTGGAACGCATGATCGCCGCGTTCAGGTCGACCCAACCGTCGCCGCTGTGGTTCCAGTTGCGGTATTTGTGCTCGACATTGGGCAACTGGAAGTAACCGGGGTCGAACACCCGGGTGCTGGGGGAGATAACCCCGCTGTCCAGGCCGGCGATGGCCACTTCCGGCTTGATGGTCGAGCCCGGCGCGTAGAGCCCGCGCAGGGCGCGGTTGAACAGCGGACGGTCGAGGGAATCGCGCAGGGCCGAATAGTCCTTGGCGCGGATTCCGGTGACGAACAGGTTCGGATCGAAGCTCGGTTTGCTGACCATCGCCAGCACTTCGCCGGTCTTCGGATCGATGGCGACCACTGCGCCACGACGGTCTCCGAGGGCCTTCTCGGCGGCTTCCTGCAGATTGATATCGAGGCTCAGGACGATGTTCTTGCCGGGAATCGGATCGGTGTGCTTGAGCACCCGCATCACCCGGCCCTGGGCGTTGGTCTCGACTTCCTCGTAGCCGACATGGCCGTGAAGTTCGTTTTCGTAGAACCGCTCGATGCCGGTCTTGCCGATGGACTGGGTGCCCCGGTATTCCACCGGGTCCAGTTGCTTGCTTTCCTTTTCGTTGATCCGCCCGACGTAACCCACCGAATGGGCGAAGTGATCGCCCAACGGGTAATGACGGACAAACTGCGGCTCGACCTCGATGCCCGGCAGCTTGAACTCGTTTACCGCCAGCAGGGCGATCTGCTGTTCGGTCAGTTCATAGAGCAGGGTCACCGGCTCGAACGGGTGGCGCGACTGCTTGAGGACCTTGGTGAACATCGACCGGTCTTCTTCCGGCAGGTTGAGCACGTTCATCACCGTGTCCAGCACTTGGCCGACATCACCGGCGCGTTCGCGGGTCAGGGTCATGTTGAAGCTGGGCTGGTTGTCGGCAAGCACCTGGCCGTTGCGATCGAGGATGAACCCGCGTTCCGGCGGGATCGGCAGGACGTGGACGCGGTTGTTTTCCGAGACGGTGGAGTTATAGGAAAACTCGGTCACCTGGAGGAAATACAGGCGGGCGACCAGGCTGCCGGCCAGCCCCAGGACCAGGATGCCGCAGGCCAGCAAGCGCTTGTTGACCAGGCGCTTTTCGTTCTCGTGATCCTTGATATGAATGGGATCGGTCATGAGGAACCT
Organism: Pseudomonas sp. MWU12-2319; assembly: GCF_023242525.1. Lineage (NCBI taxonomy): Bacteria > Pseudomonadati > Pseudomonadota > Gammaproteobacteria > Pseudomonadales > Pseudomonadaceae > Pseudomonas > Pseudomonas sp. MWU12-2319. Next base: position 46,540 of record NZ_JALJES010000018.1, on the reverse strand, counting down.
GTGTTGTGCAAAGAAAATTGAATATGAACGGAGCTGCTAAGAGAGAAAATGTATAGGTGGCTATTTAAATCGGCGCACACGATACCAAGAAGCGCCCGCTTTCGGGGCTTTATTGACGGTTGATCCGCCAAAAGGTTTGGACGACGGGACTGGATCGGTGAAGTCGATCTTCCGTCGATTTGTCGGAAAGTGCCAGAGGAGGTGCTTGTTTAGCCCGTGGGGGGTAGGGTGATTGTAAGTAGGTCGATACAAATGAGCGAAACGAAAGGGCGGGCACTCCGTTCCGGGAGTAAGTCGAGCCCGCTTTTTTTGGCCGGGGAGCTCTTGATCAACGGTGCTTGCTGATGTGCTCGTTCATACTTGCAGATTATCTCTTGTCATCCTGAAGTGCCCTTTTGGAGCCAGGCGCAACGCTCGATAGACACTTTCAAATCGACCGTCGATCGTCCCTGTTTCCAGATCGAGAGACAGTGTCGTTTCTCCGGCGTCGGCTGCAACCGTCTGGACGCCATAAAAACCTTCCGGCGCAGGAATCGAATAGGTATGGCCCATCGATAGCAACTTATGATCACCCAACTTGAGCGTTATATTCTCGAAAGGGCCTCGTTGGTAGTCGATGATGATTTGGAAGTAGAAGTAGTTTTCTTGTTCGGGTGTTCCCGTCGAGCCGGAAAGCGCCCAGTACCTCTGACCCGAACCAGGGGGGAACTCGCCCAAGCCGAAACTCGTTCTTTCTGCGTAAGTCTCTGGCCCGTTATCAATGCGCCAGACGAATCTGCCAGCGTGCTGGGGGGAATGTCCTTTTTTGGGAAGATAGAGAATGGAGGGTTCCATGGCAATGTCCTTTTATAGGCATAATAAGAAGTAGGGTCGGTTATCCGACCCTGAGCAAGTTAGTGCCGATAGAGGTTGGCCGTCTACTGTCAAAAGTGACAGGTTTAAAAAGAGCGAAGTTTATATCCGTTGGATATTAAGGCCGGACAGTAAGGGCAGTAACTTGCTGTTCTCTGGCACCCGAGGCCCTATCATTGATAGCCCATTGGGCTAGATCACATGGGCCTGCTGCAGCTCGGTCAGGGCACGGGCCTTGAGCTCTGCCAGCAATGGCGTCCGTCGATCACGGGGGTGGGCCAGCTTCACCGACAGTTCCTGACGAATCGAGCCGGGACGGTTGCCCATGACCAATACCCGGTCACTCAGGTACAGCGCCTCGTCGATATCGTGGGTCACCAGCAACAGGGCGATGGCGTGGCGGTCGGCCAGTTGCAACAACAGATCCTGCAGTTTCATCCGGGTGAAGGCATCCACCGCGCTGAAGGGTTCGTCGAGCAGCAGGATCCGTGGTTTGGAATACAATCCCCGGGCAATCGCCACGCGCTGGGCCATGCCGCCGGAGAGGGCCTTGGGCAGCGCCTGGGCGAAACCGCCGAGTCCGACTTCCTCGATCAGTTGCGCGACCCAGGCCCGGTCGTAGTGGTCGTCTTCGCTGAAACCGATGTTCTGTTCCACCGTCAGCCAGGGCATCAGCCGGGGTTCCTGGAACACGAAGGCGATCTCCGCGGTGTGTTGTTGCAGCGTGCCTTGAAAGTCCTTCTCCAGCCCGGCGACGATCCGCAACAAGGTGCTTTTGCCGCAGCCGCTGGGGCCCAGCAGGCTCACGGTTTCCCCGGCCGCCAGCTCAAGGCTCAGGTGTTCCAGCACCCTGTGCCGGGCGAACGTCTTGCGTTCCACATGAATGTGCAACAAGGTCTCGCTCATGTCCGTCGCTCCGCGTCTTCGCCTGTGAAGGTATCGCGCCAGGCCAGGAAGCGTCTTTCCAGGCCCGCCAGTACGCCGTCGCTCAATTTGCCCAGCACCGCCAGGACGATGATGGCCGCCAGCACGATATCCGGCCGTGAGGTTTCCCGACCATCACTGAGCAGATAGCCCAGGCCCTTGGTCGCGGCGATCAGCTCGGCCGCCACCAGAAACATCCAGGCCAGGCTCATGCCGCTGCGCAGACCGGTGAACAGGCCGGGCAGGGCGGCGGGCAGGAGGATGCGACGGACCAGGCGATAACGACTGAATCCGAGCATTTGCCCGACTTCCACCAGCTTGCGGTCGATGTCGCGAATGGCCGCCACGCCATTGAGGTACACCGGGAAAAACGCACCGATGGCAATCAGCACGATTTTCGAGGTTTCGTCGATGCCCAGCCACAACAACAGCAGCGGCACCCAGGCCAGGCTCGGGATCGAGCGCAAGCCGGCGAAGGTGGGCTCCAGGTAGGCTTCGGCTTCCCGGCTCAAGCCGACCCAGGCGGCAAACACCAGGGCCAGGCTGGTGCCGATGGCAAAGCCGAGCAATACCCGCAGCAGGCTGGCGCTGATATGTTTCCACAAGGCGCCTTCGGCCAGGTCCCGCAGGGTCAGGACGATTTCGCTAGGCGCCGGCATCTGGTAGGACGGTATCCAGCCGACCCGTACCACCACTTCCAGCACGACAATAATCGCCACCGGCACGGCCAGGCCCTTGAGATTGCGTTTCCAGCGGCGCGCGCGCAGGGGGCCGCGCGCGGATATCGGGAGGAGCGCGGGGAGGGATTTGCTCTTGCTGGTCATGGGCACTCCTGACGCGGACCCTGGGCGAGGCGATTCACTGCTGGGCGACAGCGGCGTTGTTGAAGCGGGTGTCGATCAACTGGTCGATCACTTGATCGACGTTGACGCCACGGCGCACCAGTTCCTCGGAGACCAGGATCGGCGCCGCCGCTTTTGACGACACCAGGTCTGGCGGGCCGAGGCGGGCATTGCTCAGGTCGGTACGTGACAGTTGCAATTGGGCGACGTCCAGCGGCAGGCCGGATTCGGTCGCCAGCAATTGGGCCAGTTCCTGGGGATTGTGCAGTGCCCAGTCACGGGCTTTTTCATAGGCGGCTAACACCGTTTCAATGGCTTTCGGATGTTCCTTGGCGTAGGTCTCGGTGACGCTGATCACGCCGTAGCTGTTGAAGGCGGGATTGCGATAGAGCAGGCGGGAGCCGGCCTGGATCTGGCTGGCGGCCATGTGCGGGTCGAGCCCGGCCCAGGCGTCGACATCACCTTTTTCCAGGGCGGTGCGACCGTCCGGGTGTTGCAGGTGGACCAGTTCCACGTCGTCCTTGCTCAGGCCGGCCTGTTGCAGGCTGCGCAAGGTGAAGAGATACGGGTCGGTGCCCTTGGTGGCGGCGATCTTCTTGCCCTTGAGGTCGGCGAGGGTCTTGTAGGGCGAGTCCTTGCGCACCAGCAGCGCGGTCCATTCGGCGCGGCTGTAGACATAGACCGATTTGATCGGACTGCCGTTGGCGCGGCTGAGCACCGCCGCCAGACTGGCCGAGGAGGCAAAGTCGACGCCGCCGCTGTTCAGGTATTCCAGGGAACGGTTGCTGCCCTGGCTGAAGACCCAGGTGACCTTGGTCTGGGGCAGGGCTTTTTCCAGCCAGCCGAAATGCTTGAGCACCAGGCTGACGGGGGAGTAGTAGGCATAGTCCAGGTGGACTTCGGCCGGGACGGTTTCGGCGGCCTGGGCCAGGGGTTGCAGGCCCAGCGCCAGCGCCGCGGCGGCGGCCAGCAGGCGGGCGACCTGGGTGATCGGATTGAGGGATTTCATCGGGTGCTCCAGGGAGAGGGACTGCGGTGCTTATTTCGGAATAAGCAGTCATGACTCCGATGAACTGCTTAAAAGGAATAATGCAGGCTCTGTGCCAGTTGCCTGGAATGCGGACTTGCAGGCGCTGGCTTGCCGGCGATGGGGCTAGCGAGGCTTGCGGCGTCTGATCGGTCGCTATCGCCAGCAAGCCAGCTCCTGCAGTCGAGCGTTCAGACCGTTGGGAGGGGCAGTACGGATGGGTGTTGTCTTGTGAACACTCTGTTGAAGCGCTGTTGCTCCAGCAACACCGCAAACAGATTGCACAAAAATATTGTCAGCGATTGTTTCAACCCGGCATGCTGCTGGGCTTCTTCCCCCTGCGGAGACCCGTCCCAGATGCCTGCCGTGGCTGCTCACCCGACCGATTCCGCCTCCCGCCGTTCCGCCACCGTCCTGGCCCTGTGCCTGCCCAGCGACGTACTGCTTTACCTGTTGCTGCCGATGAACACCCAGGCCTTTGGCGTGACCCTGGCCCAGGCCGGGGTGTTGCTGGCGGCCAACCGACTGGTGCGGATCTTCGGCTACAGCTATGTGCTGCGTTATTACGCCCGCCACGGCGACCGCTCGACCCTGATGCTGGCAGCCGGGGGCAGTGCGTTCTGTGCCGTGGGCAACTCGCTGATTTCCGGCTTCGGCTGGTTATTGCTGCTGCGCCTGGTCTGGGGCCTGGCCTTTGCCGCGATGAACCTGTCCACCCAGGTGCTGGCGACCCTGGAACCCAGTGGTGCCGCGCGCCGGGCGGGGCGTTCACGGGGAGTGATCGCCATCGGCCCGATGCTCGCGCTGGCCGTGGGTGGCTGGTTGAGCCTGCACTTCGGGCCGCGGCTGATTTTCCTGCTGCTATCCGGCGCATCGCTGATCGGGCTGTTGGTGGCGCGTGGGCTGCCGACGGTGGGGCATGAACTGGCAGCACCTTCCGGGCGGCGCTTCAAGCGGCCGGACAGCGTGGCGATATGGTCCTTTGTCGAGGGCGTGGCGCTGGATGGGCTGTTTATCTTCGGTTTGTCTTTGCAGGCCTCCGCGGTATTGGGTGGCAATGCGGTGATCATTGCCGGGCTATTGATGGCCTTGCGTTATGCCTCGGAAATGTTCCTCAGTCCTGTGGGCGGTCGCCTGGCCGACAGTTATGGCGTGGTGCGCATGTTGCTGCTGTTCTCGATCCTCAGCGGCCTGGCCCTGGCCGCTTTCGGCAGCCACTGGCTGATCCTTGGTGCCGGCGCCGTGCTGATTCTGCGGGCGTTGCAACTGCCGCTGGTGGTGACCCTGGTGGCCGAGCGCAATCCGGGGGGCGGACGGGTCCAGGCCCTGGCGTCGAATGCGGTGTGGCGCGATATCGGTGCCGGTGTCGGACCGTTGCTGGCAGGGGTGCTGTTGCCGGTGGCCTCGGCCAGTTGGGTGTATTCCCTGGCCGGCCTGGCGATAGCCCTGAGTGCACTGGGCTGTGTGGTCTGGCGGCGTTAGCTGATTGGTACCGCACAGATCGGTCGGAATGGACCTTTCCATCGCCGGTCGCCGACCTTAGCCTCGCTGGGGTGATGAATGCCGATCACCCCAGCCAGGAGCTGACCATGCCGAGCCTTGAAACCCTCGAACGCTTTATCGCCCAGGTCGAGGCCAATGCCCACGCCGAAGCGGTCGAAGCCTTCTACACCGCCGATGCTTCCCTGCAAGAGAACCAGGAGCCGCCGCGAGTCGGGCGTGACTTTCATGTCGCCAAGGAGCGGGCGATGATGTCCAGGGTGCGCTCCATGAGCTCGACTTGCGTACGCCCGGCCTTTCTCAATGGCGATCATGTAGCCATTCGCTGGATTTTCCGCTTCGAGTGGGCCGACGGCAGCGTGACCCGCATGGAGGAAATCGCCCACCAGCGTTGGGAGGGTGAGCGTATTGCCGAGGAGCAGTTTTTCTATGATCCGCAGCAACGCACTCCTGTCCCCCGATCACTCGATTGAGTGTCGTAATCAGTCTGCTGTCCTGGTGCGAGGTCGTGTGTTCGCCTGATCAGGGTTGCCAGATACCGACGTCCCGGGTGTTGATCTTCTGCGGTAGCAGACCGGCCGCGAAGAACGCATCGGCGATCTGCTGCTGTTCGCTCAATTGGTCGGCCGTGACCGCCTGCACGTCATAGCTGCGATGGCGGTTGGCGGCCTCGACCGTCGGCGCATCCAGGTTGCCCCACAGCGGGCCGAGGATCTCGGCGGCGTCTTTGGGATGGGTCTTGATCCAGGCCCCGGACTTTTGCAGTTCGGCAAACACCTGCTTCAGGACTTGCGGATGGGACTGGGCGTAAGGCGTGCTCGCCAGGTAATAACGTTTGTAGTTCGCCAGGCCCTGGCCGTCGGCCAGGGTGCGGGTCGGCAGTTGCCGTTGGACGCCGCTGAGGAAGGGTTCCCAGGCGACCCAGGCGTCGACCTTGGCGTTCTCGAACGCGGCGCGCCCGTCGGCGGGGGTCAGGTAGGCGGGCGTGATATCGCTGAACTTCAACCCGGCCTTGGTCAGTGCCGCGATCAGCAGGTAGTGGCTGCCGGCGGCCTTGGTCACCGCGATTTTCTTGCCCTTGAGATCGGTCAGGGTCTTGATCGGCGAGTCGCTCTTGACCACGATCGCCTGGGCTTCGGGGGACGCGGCCTCCTGGGCGAAGTAGGTCAGTCGGGCCTTGGCCGCCTGGGCAAACACCGGCACCGTATCGGCGACGTCGGCACTGATATCGACATTGCCCACGTTCAACGATTCGAGCAGGGGCAGGCCGCTGGGGAACTCGTGCCAGCTGACGTCAATATGCTCCTTGGCCAGGGCTTTCTCCAGGGTGCCCTGGCTCTTGAGCAAGGTGATCAGGGTCGAGGATTTCTGGTAGCCGATGCGCAGGGTTTCGTTGGCGTCGACGGTGGAGGCGGCCAGGGACAAGGCGACGGCCAGTGCTGAAAGCAATAAACGGGAACGGGTAGTGCCGGGAACCAGGGCGACCATGGACACCTCGCAGAGACAGCAGTGAGAAGGGCGGGGCCGGTGGTCCGGTGGGTGGAGCTTATGAGAGGCGAGCGGTTTGGTTAAATAACCTCTTTGCATAACCATAGAGGCGACTGGACGAATGACTGCGAAAGAAAGGAGAAACAAGCTGGCCCTTTGCGATCAGGCGTGTTTGAGGCAAGATCCGCACTTTTGTTTCAGGAAGGATCCGTCGTATGTCGTCCGCCATACAGCTAGCCGCACAACATATCCGCCAGGGCGTCAGGGCGGCAACCGAAGGACTGGTCGGGCGCGAACAGCTGGCGGAGATGATCGTACTGGCCGCCGTGGCCCAGGAGCATTTGCTGGTGGTCGGTCCGCCGGGGACGGCCAAGAGCGCTGTGGTACGGCGCGTGGCCCAGGCCATGGGCGGGCGCTATTTCGAGTATCTGCTGGGGCGCTTCACCGAGCCATCTGAGCTGTTCGGCCCGGTGGATCTGAAGAAACTCCGGGAAGGCACGGTTGAGACCGATGTCAGCGGCATGCTGCCCGAGGCGGATATTGTGTTCCTTGATGAGGTCTTCCTGGGGTCGACCGCGATTCTCAACACCCTGCTCGGGGTACTCAACGAACGTCAGTTCCGGCGCGGGCATACCCGGATCAAATGCCCGTTGCGGATCTGTGTGGGGGCTGCCAACGGTTTGCCGGACGATGAGGCGCTGGCGGCGTTCGGTGATCGCTTCCTGCTGCACTTGTTTGTCGACGCGGTGCCGGACAACCAGCTTGAAGCGATGCTCAGCGGTGGCTGGCAGTCCGATCAGTTGCCCGTTCAGCAGTTGATGAATCTGAGTGAACTGGACACCTTGAGCCAGGCGATGAAAGACGTCGATGTGCAGTCGGTCCGGCCTGCCCTGGCAAACGCCATTCGGCGACTTCGGGCGGCGGGTATCCAGTTGTCCGATCGGCGCATCGTCAAGTCCCAGCGGCTGATTGCCGCGGCCGCCTTGCTCGGCGGTCGCCTGCAGGCCACCGAGGCGGACCTATGGCCACTGTTGTACGCACTGGCGACCAAGGAAGCGCAACAGCATGGTCGCGAAGTGTTGCGCGAAGTGCTGCTGTTGTCGAGCAACAGCAACCTGTTCAGCGCGGTGGAGGAGGCGACCCTGCAACCCTTGTCCCGTGTCAGTCGTCTGATGGAGGCCGCGCAACAATGCCTGCTGCGGGCGTCTTCCGGACAGGCGCTGGACCCCGCCGAGTCCGAGGCGGTGTTGCGCGAGATCGATGCGAACTTCTCGGCAGACAGTATGCCGCCCGAATTGCTGGGCTTGAGGGGGCTGCTGGTCAGGCAACTGACGCCCGCGACATGAGTGGGGCTCTGCCATTGAGCTGGGGCTGGGTGCCACAACCCGAGCCTGGGCGGCCTGTGGCGGCGGTGGCCTGGGGCGCTGTCGCCAGGGATCTGCACGCTCGCCTGTCGGTGATGAGTGCCCCGCAACGTTGGGGCCTGCAAGCGACTGCCAGCCGCGATGTGCTGATTGTCAGCGGCGAAGCCTCACGCCTGCCCTGGGTCGCGGGCGTCGAATATGCCTGCGTCTGTGAGCACGCCCCGCAGTTGTGGCGACCGAGTCTCTGGCAGCCGGACTGTGCGATTGATCTGCTGGCTCAGGCGCTTATGGCGAAATTCAAGCGTGAGCCACTGTTGCTCTGGCATCGTCCGGCAATCTGTGTGCCACTGGATCGATTGCTGCCGGTCAGCGCCGAATGGCTGGCGCGTATCGATGGGTATTGGAACTAGCGGAATGCCTACCCTTTTTATTCTTCCATGGACGTTTTGGCGTTCGGCTTCATAGGTCTGTCATGCAGTTACCCGAATCCTTGCAACCCTGGCGTCAATGGCTGGAGTGGTTTGCCCCTGAGCTGGTGCCAACCCTTGGGGCGCTGCTGGGCTGCATCAGCCCGTTGCTGGGGCCTTTCAGGGGCGCACAGCAAGGCGGTGTCCCGGAGCCGGATGGCCTGGGTGACTTGCGTCGGCGCGGCAGCTACGAGCGGCTGCTGAGCAGCGAATGGTTGCTGGTCGATGAGTTTGCCGACGAGTTCCTGCGGCGTGCTTCCAGTGGCGAGCATCTGTTTCTTGCGCCCGAGCTTCGTGCGCGTCAGGCCTCACGAATGATCGTGGTGTTATTCGATGCCGGCCCGCTGCAGCTGGGTGGTGCCCGACTGGTTCATCTGGCGCTGATGATCCTGCTGGCCCGACGAGCAGCCGAGCACGGTGCGCAGTTTCGCTGGGGCGTCTTGCAGCAGGAGCCTGAGTTGTTCGAGTTTCATTCATCTTTGCAGTTGCGCGGACTGCTCGATGCGCGGACCTATAGGGTGGTCACCGAAGCTCACTGGCAGCGATGGCAAGCCACATTGGCCGAATGCCCGGAGGCTGCGAGCGAGTGCTGGTTGGTTGGTCAGCGCCTGCCTTCGGTCAAAGGCCCCACGGGTCAGGGCATACGCGTTTTACAGATCCAGCGGGGGCTGTTCGGGGATGCATTGGAATTGCAGGCACAGCCTGCGGACGCCGCGCCAATGGTCCTGCCACTCCCGGACAAAGAGGCGGCGCAACGCTTGCTCAAGGGCCAGTTCGTCAATGAAGTGCCGGTCGATGCGCATATGACCACGGCGGCGCGAATCTCGCTGACCTCGTCGCCGCTGATTGGCAGTGCCGCTACCCATGTTGCGGTTCGCCTGCTCGATGAGCCTGGCTTGCTGGTTTTCTCAATTCCCCGGCCGGGGCAGAAGAAGAGCGCCAAGTTCAAGCGCCAGCTCTGGCCTCGCGAGTCGACGCCCCTGGCTATGGTCCTGCAGAATCGTCAGGCCGGTGCCGTCCTGAGTGCTGACGAACAGTTGCGCTTCTGGCAGTTGCCGCACATAGGCACGGCCACCCGCCCCCCCCAGGAAGAGCTGCTGGCGCCGGTCGATACGGCAACGCTGCTCCCGGCCATCTACCTGAGAACCTCCAGTCATGGCCGGCTGTTCATGCTGACGAGTGATCGAACCCTGGCGTACTGGATGAATACCAGTGGTGAACGCTTGAGCGCGACTGCTCCCGGTCGCACTTACTATCAGGATCGAGATGTGCTCAGCATGGCGCGGATCAATGATGAGGTTCTGGTCTATGCCAATCGCGGTGCCGGTCGCTTGTTTGTTCGCCACGCGACCCTCAATGCGACACGGTATGACTCTTACTCCCTGGGCGATGGTAGCGAGGCGACACAGGTACTGTTTTCCAGCCTGCGATTCTGGCGCCGGCGTTTCGGCTCTTGTGCCGTGCAATATGGTCATGGCCCGGGGGAAAGCTGGACGCTGTTCAACCACGAGAGTCATCCCCAGCCGCTATCCCGCCTCGTACTGGCACCGGGCTGCAAGGCTATCGGCTTGTTGCATGAAATGGAGGGCGAGCAGCTTGCGCTGGTGGTGCTTGGCATTGACCGGAGACGTGTGCTTCTGGTCAAGAGTGGGCAGACCCAGGAGATCTTCACCGCGACGACGAAAATTCTGCAGGTCAGCTTCTGCCCTGATTCCACTGTATTGGTGTTGATCACCGAGGCCAGTGAGTTGGTGGTTTACGTTGTCAGCGAGCGGCAGGTACGACTGCAGGTGCAGTGCAATCGCAAGGAGCAGGTCGATGAGTGACATCCTTGAGTTGTCCGTCAAGCGTCCCGGTTTGGTTGGCTGGCAGTCGGTCGGAGCGCTGTGGTTTCCCCGCGACCGGTTCGACGAGGCGACCGGCGAGGTAGAGATTGTCCGGTATTGGCGCCCAGGCGCTCGCGCCTATCGTTTTGCCGATGGTGATGCCTTGTGTTTCAAGGTTGCCGAATCAATGTCCTGCGACCGCCTCAAACCCTGGCCGTTGATTCGTCAGGGGCAGACCTGGAGTTCGGCGTTGCTTGAGGCGGATGAAATCAGTGCGCTGCCGCTGGCGGATCTCTGGTTGATTCGTGGTGCCCGGGTGCAGGCGTTGAACCTGGCCGATGGCATCGAGCTACAACCGGGACAGTGGTTCGATATAGAGCGTTATGCTCTGCTGGAAACCTACGACTGCCGGGAAGCCCTGCCCGAACCTGTACTGGATGCCTGGGAATTGCAAGACATTCGCCAAGTACTGGGGGCGGTGATTCCAGCGCCCAGCGCCGAGCGGGAGGCTGTCGCCAAAGCGTTTAAAACTGCCGGTACCACCAGCCGTCAGGCATCCGTCGTGACGGTGCTGGCTCCGAAGGTAGTACGAGCGCACGAGAGGCTGACAGTCTCGGTTCAGACCTGGTTGTTGTCGGGACTGGTCATGCTGGTGATGTTGATTTTCTATTGGCAGGATGCGGCTGGCCCGGCATCGACTGCTACCCGCCGATCGCCGCTTCTGAGCGAGCCTTCGGCGGGGGCCGGCTTCAACCCTGCCTTGTTCCTGGGCTGTTTGCTGTTTATCGCCCTGGTTATGTGGTTGGTGCATTTGCCCACCCGGTGGCGACGCCAGCGCACGCGTGCACAGACCCGACAAGGTGGTGCCGCAGCCGTTGCCCCGGTACCTGAGCGCAAGCGACAAGGCCAGGTCAGGCCGTCACTTTGGCGTCAGTGGTTGGAGCGTATGGCCGTGGCCTCGCAGTTCAACCGTTTACTGGAGCGGCGCCAGGCTGCCTATATGAAGCGCATGCTTGAAATGTTCGAGAGCGGCGATATTGCCGAGGCGCTGCGCCACGCGATTCCACTGGGCAGTGACCAGACCTGGAATGGGCGGGCCTTAGGCACGCCAAAGCGCCGTGACCAGCTGACCGTGGGCCAGGCACGAGGCCCTGCGGCCAGCCTGAAGCTGGCGGACGGGCTCAGGGAACATCTGCGCCAGACCTACCGCCGGACATTCGAACGCCTGGATCGCCAGGGGCGAATCGAAGAAGCGGTTTACGTGCTGGCGGAGTTGCTGCATGTGCACCGGGAAGCGCTGGACTATCTGGAAAAACATCAACGCTATCAACAGGCGGCGGAGCTGGCGCTGACCTGGGGCTTGATGCCGGCAATCATTGTCCGGCTGCTGTGTCTGGCAGACGACTGGCAGCGCGCCGTGCAGGTTGCCCGTCGTGACCGGGCGTTTGCTGATGCGGTGCTGAGCTTGCAGGAACGCTGGCCGCAAGCCAGCGAGCGATTGCGCATCGAGTGGGCAGAGATGCTGGTCGGCCAGGGGGATTGGTTGGAGGCGGTGGAAGTGATCTGGCCGTTGCCAAAGTCCCGCGAGCGAGCACGGCAATGGCTGCTCAGTGCAGAGGCGGCCGGTGGCGGGCTGGCGGCTGCGGCCCTGGTCAAGCGAGCGGTACTGCTGCCCGACACCCTGGAGGTCCATGAACCTTACCTGCGTGCGTTGCGTGACGATCCGCAGCGCGGCAGCGAGCGGGCGGACCTGGCCCTGGCACTGCTCAAGGTTTCTCCCGCAACGGGTAAGGTGCAGTCGATGGCTGCTGCGATTGTCCATGGGGTGTTGGCGGACCACTCCGGTGGCCATCCGGGGCTCATTCACAAGGAGCTCGCGAACTTGGTGAAATTGAGTGGCGATGAGCTGTTGAGGCTCGACATGCCCAGTGGCCTGATTACCCAGCAGGGATTGTCGAACCTGAATAGGGTTACTCCCGTCCCCCACTGGTCGGCACCGCCGGCGGGCAGCTACGCGCTGTATGACGCCGTAACACTGAACGATGAGGGATATCTGGTGGCACTGGGTGAGTCGGGTGCGGCTATGGTCGACCGCCTCGGTCGCCTGTGCCAGCGCTTCGCCGTACCCGCGCAACGCCTGGTGATCAGCAAGAATCGCCGGGTTGCCCTGGCCCTGGTTCGGCGCGATGAGTTGTGGCGTGTCAGCAAGCTGGACCTGGTGACCGGCAGCGCCACGGACCTGGGGGTTCTGGCCATGGACTTCTTCGCCGATACCTTCGACGGCGTGGCCTGGACCATCGCCACCCGCAAGCAGGTGCGGGTGGTGGATATCAGCAAGGAGCTTGCTACGCTCTGGCACGTCAGTGACTTGCCCGGCCCTCTGGTACATTTCGATTCCACGGATATTAAGGAACAGTGGTTGATCCAACTGGCGGATGGCACTTTCGAGCGTTGGAGCTACTGCCTGCCCGAGCGTCGCCTGCTGAGTCGCGGTGCTGCGCCCAAGCCGATCCGCGGGGATATTTCATGGCAGTTCTACAGCTTTGGTGAATACCTCGAATGCTGGTTCGAAACACCGGCGGAAGATCAGCAGGAGCTGCTGGTCAACGATGAGAAACGTTTGCGGCGTTTTCGTTTTCCCGAGATCACGGAGGATCTCCAGCCTCAGATATTGTCTGACGGACAATGGCTGCTGGTCGGGTTTCGCGTTTCGTCTCAGCGAATGCGCTGGCATTTCATGAGCCGTCTCTCGTCACAGTTGTGTGCCATTCTCGACTGGGGCCAGGACCAGGACGTGGTCCTACGCCGCCACGGGCCGGACTGGATCTTCACTGATCCCCACGGCCGGCTTTTCCATGTAAATGTGACCACCAGTCGGGTCCGAAGCCTGAGCATTCATTGAGGGCAGCCTGGTGTCTGAAATCAAACACGTGCGGTTGATCAATTATGAGCCGGTCTCGCTGAAATCACCTATCTGCCCCATAGCGTCATGACGGGCACCAGCAGGGCATCTATCCCTGGGCGTATTTGCGGGCGTTGGGTTGATCGACTCGGCATCCGGGCGCGGAGCGTTTAGACTGTCTCACCTCTTTGACAGACGAGGCCTTCATGACCGATTTTACGGCAACACCGGTACTGCTGTTTTCCTACGGCACCTTGCAGGACAAGGCTGTGCAACTGTCCAATTTCGGGCGCGAACTGGCGGGCAGCGCCGACCGCATGCTCGGCTATGCTCAATCCTGGGTCGAGATCACCGACCCCCAGGTCCTCGCCACCAGCGGCAAGACCCACCATCCCATCGTCTGTCCCGGCAGCCCCGAGGACAGCGTGAGCGGCATGGTTTTCCAGATCAGCACCGAAGAGCTGGCGGCGGCGGATGCCTATGAAGTCTCCGACTACAAACGCGTCTTGGTCCGTCTGGCCTCCGGTCTGGATGCCTGGGTCTATGTAAGCGTTTAGTACCGCGCTTGCGACCTTTGGCGACTACACAAATAAGGCCGCCGACAGGTATGCTTTTGCGGCAAGTTACAGGTTGATCGAGGGAACGGGTTCATGGACAAAGTCATCGTCATCACCGGCGGCAGTCGTGGTATCGGCGCCGCCACTGCGCTGCTCGCCGCGCAACAGGGTTATCGTATCTGCATCAACTACCTGGCGGACGAGGAGTCGGCCCTGCGGGTGCTGGAGCAGGTGCGCGGGCTGGGTGCTGTGGCCATTGCCGTGCGCGCCGATGTCAGTACCGAGGACGAGGTGATCCGCCTGTTCAACCGGGTGGACGCCGAGCTGGGGCCGGTCACCGCCCTGGTCAACAATGCCGGGACCGTCGGGCACAAGTCCCGGGTCGATGAAATGTCCGAATTCCGTATCCTGCAGACCCTGAAGGTCAACACCCTCGGGCCGATCCTCTGCGCCAAGCATGCGGTGCGGCGCATGTCGCCACGCCATGGTGGCCAGGGCGGCAATATCGTCAATGTATCCTCGGCGGCGGCGCGTCTCGGCTCGCCCAACGAATACGTGGATTACGCCGCCTCCAAGGGCGCGGTAGACACCTTCACCCTGGGTTTGTCCAAGGAGCTGGCGGGCGAGGGCATTCGCGTCAATGGCGTGCGTCCTGGTTATATCTATACCGAGTTCCACGCCCTGAGCGGCGATGCCGACCGGGTCAGCAAGCTGGAGTCGGCGATTCCCATGGGTCGTGGCGGTCGCGCCGAAGAGGTGGCCGAGGCGATTATCTGGTTGCTCTCGGACAAGGCCTCCTATGCCACCGGGACCTTTATCGATCTGGCAGGTGGACGCTAAGTCGGTTTTTGCGCCAGGCATGTCGCTCGGGCACAACGCCCTGTCGAGTAGACACCGCACACTGTAACGCTGCTGCCAGGGCTTTACCTGGCCCGTTACAGGGACCCCCGAATGACCGTTATCTTTCGTCCGGCGCTGCGCGCGGACGCCCGCGAGATTGCCCGCCTGTTCCAGATTTCCTCGGAAGGGGCCTGCGACTATATCTGGAGCCAGTTGACTGAGGGCGATGAGTCCCTGCTGGACGTCGGCGAGCGGCGTTATGCCCGCGAAGGCGTGGATTTTTCCTATGAGAACTGCTGGATGGCCGAGGCGAATGGCCAGGTTATCGGCATGTTGCACAGCTATCCGATGTTTGAAGATCCGCAGGCAACGCCGAGTACCGATCCGGTGCTGGCGCCGTATGCCGATCTGGAAATTCCTGACACCTTGTATATTTCCAGCCTGGCCCTGCACGAGGGCTGGCGTAACCAGGGCCTGGGCGCGCGCTTTCTTGAATATGCCCGCCAGCGCTGCCGGGCGCTTGAGCTCAAGGGCCTGAGCCTGATCGACTATGCAATGAATACAGGTGCCTGCCGTTTCTATCAGCGTCATGGTTTTACGATCGTTGGCGAATGTCAGATCGTGCCGCATCCAATGATTCGGGTGACCGGCGCGGCGTATCTGATGCACTGGCCCTTGGCGCAATAATACGGCTCACTGCTCCAGCAACGACCGCACAATCCGTCCCAGGGTCTCCATCGCCTGCTCCGACACCTCGTTCCACGGGCTGCCGTAATTCAAACGGATGCAGTTGCGAAAGCGCCGGGTCGGCGAAAAGATCGGCCCCGGGGCGATGCTGATGCCCTGGGCCAGGGCGATCTGGAACAGTTTCAGCGAATCCATCTGTTCCGGCAGTTCCAGCCACAGGAAGTAACCGCCGCTCGGCTGGCTGACCCGGGTCTGCGCCGGAAAATAGCGGGCAATCGCCGCCAGCATGGCGCTCTGCTGTTCTTCCAGGGCATAACGCAGTTTGCGCAGGTGCCGGTCGTAGCCGCCGTTTTGCAGATAGTCGGCCAGGGCCGCCTGGGCCGGCATCGAGGCGCACAGCGAGGTCATCAGCTTGAGCCGTTCGACCTTCTGCGCATAACGTCCCGCCGCCACCCAGCCAATGCGATAACCCGGCGCCAGGCTCTTGGAAAAGGAGCCGCAGTGCATCACCAGGCCTTCGGTGTCGAAGGCCTTGGCCGGTTTCGGCGCCTGCTGGCCGTAATAGAGCTCGGCGTAGACATCGTCCTCGATCAGCGGCACCTGATGCAGACGCAGCAGTTCCACCAACTCCTGCTTCTTCGTCTCGGGCAAGGTCGCGCCCAGGGGGTTCTGGAAGCTGGTCATGCACCAGCAGGCCTTGATCGGATGGCGTTCCAGGGTCTGGGCCAGCACTCCGAGGTCGATGCCGTCGCGCGGATGCACCGGGATCTCCACCGCCTTGAGCTTGAGTCGTTCCAGCACCTGCAGACAGGCATAGAAGGCCGGAGCCTCGATGGCCACCAGGTCGCCGGGCTCGGTGACGGCTTGCAGGCACAGGTTCAGCGCTTCCAGGGCACCGTTGGTGATCAGCAGTTCTTCCATGGGCAGCATCAGCCCGCCGACCATATAACGCAGGGCGATCTGCCGACGCAGTTGCGGGTTGCCCGGCGACAGGTCGGTGACCACCATGCGCGGGTCCATCTCGCGGCTGGAGCTGGCCAGGGAACGGGACAGGCGTTGCAGGGGAAACAGCGTCGGGCTCGGGAAGGCCGAGCCGAAGGGCACGGTGGCGGGGTCCTTGATGGAGTCCAGCACCGAGAACACCAGTTCGCTGACATCGACCTCGGTGGACTCGCTGACCTGGCTGCTGATCGCCGGCTCCGAGAACGGGCTCGGCGTGTGGGCGTTGACGAAGTAGCCGGAGCGCGGTCGGGCACGGATCAGGCCGCGGCGTTCCAGCAGGTAGTAGGCCTGGAACACGGTGGACGGGCTGACCCCGTAGGTCTGGCTGGCATAACGCACCGACGGCACGCGCTGGCCGGGGCCGAGGACGCCGGTGCGGATCAGTTCAGCGATGTCATCGGCGAATTTTTCGTAGCGTTTCATGGCAACTCTGGCGTTCGGGTTGATCGGCATCGGCGTTCGGGATTCTAAGGCATCAACGGTTCAGCGGGGCGACAAAGCGGCTCTTCGCCACGCTGTAGACCTCGGGCTCGTCGCTGTCGACCACCTTGAAACTCAGCTCCTGCGAGCTGCTTTTCGGCCTGTCGCCGAGCATCGCCACCGACACCGGCAGGTCGGCGATTTCGCCCGCCGCCAGGTTCAGTTCGGTCTTGCCCTGCAACTGGAAGCCCTCGCTGTCCAGTAGCTCCAGGCGATAGCGCTGGGGCTGCTGGGTCTTGTTGATGACCTTGAGGCTGTAGATATTCTCGATCTGCCCCTGGCTGTTTTCCCGGAACAGCCCACGGTCCTTGCTTACGTCCAGCGAGACCATGGGCCGTTCCACCAGGGCCAGGGCCAGCGCACCGATCATGATCAGCAGCACGGCGCTGTAGCCGATCAGCCGTGGGCGCAGCAGATGGGTCTTGCCACCCTGCAACTGATGCTCGGAGGTGTAGCTCACCAGGCCACGGGCGTAGCCCATCTTGTCCATGATCGAATCACAGGCGTCGATGCACGCCGCACAGCCGATGCATTCCATCTGCAAGCCGTCGCGGATATCGATGCCGGTGGGGCAGACCTGCACGCACATCTGGCAGTCGATGCAGTCCCCCAGGCCGACACTGGCCGGCGCCACATCACGTTTGCGCGGCCCCCGGTTTTCACCTCGGGCGGGGTCGTAGGAGATGGTCAGGGTGTCCTTGTCGAACATCACGCTCTGGAACCGCGCATAGGGGCACATATGCATGCACACCGCTTCCCGCAGCCAGCCGGCATTGATGTAGGTGGCCGCGGTGAAGAACACCACCCAGAACAGGCTGACGCCACCGATCTGCAGGGTCATCAGTTCCTGGGCCAGTGGCCGGATCGGCGTGAAGTAACCGACAAAGGTCAGCCCGGTCAGCAGGCTGATACCCAGCCACAGGGTGTGTTTGGCCGCGCGCCGGGCCAGTTTGTTCGGACCCCAGGGCGCGGCTTGCAGTTTGATGCGCTGGTTGCGCTCGCCTTCGGTGACTTTCTCGCACCACATGAACAGCCAGGTCCAGGAGCTTTGCGGGCAGGTATAACCGCACCAGACCCGCCCGGCGAACACGGTGATGGCGAACAGGCCGAAGGCGCAGATGATCAGCAGGGCCGAGAGCAGGATAAAGTCCTGGGGCCAGAAGGTCGCGCCGAAGATATGGAAGCGGCTTTCGGCGAGGTCCCAGAGCACCGCCTGGCGGCCGCCCCAGTTCAGCCACACGGTGCCGAAAAACAGCAGGAACAGAAAACCCGCGCCACCCAGGCGCAGGTTACGAAACAGTCCGCTGAAGCTGCGGGTATGGATCAGTTGGTCGGTAGATTTGGCCTTCATCTTTGGACGCAAAGGCTCAAAGGTTTCAACACTCTGGACGGGGATTCTCTCGCTCATGGTCTTTCGCTCGTCAGCCTCCATCAGGCCTGGGCACTATGCCGAGCGAACTGTTTGCATAACAGACTCAGGTATTTGAATAAAAAGCGGATCAGATAGGCGTGGGTGAGGGCCTGCGACAGCTTGTCCTACCCCGTGCCGCTCCCTGCCATCGTGCCCTGTGGCGCCGGGCGTAAATGCCGGGCGCCGGTGCTGACACAGGTCAATCAAATCACCGAATCACCGTCACTGGCCTTCACATGATGGCGGCCGTCGAAGGCACCGGCGACGGTCAGGGCGTCGGCTTGCGCTTCGGTAATCCAGATGAACCGACCGTCCAGTTCGGCGCGGGACATGCTTTTATCGTCGTCGGTACTGATGCGCACGGCGCTGGCCGGCCCGTGGAGGCGGACATCGCCTTGCTCCAGGGCACAGGTCTGGTTCGAGGGTTCGATATGCACGGGCATGGTGCTCTCCTTGTGTTCAGGGGAAGGCGCGGCTGGGGCGACATTCCCGTCTATGCTTCAGGCGCGCCGCGTCAGGCGATCACCGGGGGCATGGTCGTCGGTGGATCGATCCTGGGCGGCGGCGTGCTGCCCGGCGGTTCCTGCTCGGGGATCGGCTGTGGCTCCGTTGGTGGCAGGGTCGGTTTGTCGATATTGGGATCGGGCGTTTCTGCCGGAATCGGAATATTCATGAAGCTGGCCTCCTTTATGCGTGCTTCAGATAGGCGCCCTGTTATGTATCAGGGCACTCCGTATAACGGTGGACCCTGCCCGAGTGCTTTTGACTCCCGCTTTATGACGAGTGGAGTTTCCCGATAAATCGGTCTGAACTTTTATTCCGGCAGTAGGCTCCGAACTGAAGTGACCTTGTTTCAGGATGAAGCCGGTTGCCATGCAGATTACGCAGAGTAGAGCGTCCATGGGGCGTAAGGAGTGATGCTCGATGTCAGCTGATAAACCGTTGGACGAGGAGGGCACCGAAGTCCTGCCCTTGTCCCAGGCCTTGCTGCTGCCGCGCATCGCCATCGAAGACGTGGTGCCTACCGTCGATGGCGGGCAGTTCGCGGTCAAGGCGGTGGCGGGGCAGGAACTGGTGGTGAGCGCCAAGGTATTTGCCGACGGCCACGACAAGCTGGCCGTGCTGTTGGCCTGGAAAAACCTGGGCGACGCCGACTGGCAACGCACCGCGATGACCGATAAAGGCAACAATGCCTGGCAGGGCCGCTTGCGGGTCGGCGACCAGGGGCGCTATGTCTATCGGATCGAGGCCTGGATCGATCAGTTCGCCAGCTTCTGCTACGAACTGGAGAAGAAATTCGTCGCCGGTGTGCCCATCGATCTCGAATTGCAGGAAGGGCGGGCGCAAGTGCTGCACGCCATCGAACGCAGTCATGAAGAGGTGGCCATGGGCCTGACGGCCTTGCATGAGGAATTGCTGTATCTGTCGAACGATGGCCAGGTCGAGCGCTTTCTCAAGGCCACCACGGCGCGGTTGATGCGCAAGGCCGATCACCATGCCTACCTCAGCCGCAGCTACGACTATCCGCTGGAGGTGGAGCGCAGCCTGGCTCAGTTCGCCAGCTGGTACGAACTGTTTCCCCGTTCGGTCACCGACCGGGCGTCCCGTCACGGCACCTTCAATGATGTGCACAGTCGCCTGCCGATGATTCGTGACATGGGCTTCGACGTACTGTATTTCCCGCCGATCCATCCCATCGGTCGCAGCTACCGCAAGGGCCCGAACAATGCCCTGGTTGCCGGCCCCGACGATCCGGGCAGCCCTTATGCCATTGGCAGCGAGGAGGGTGGGCACGAGGCGATTCATTCACAACTGGGCAGTCGCGAGGATTTTCGCCGGCTGGTCAGCGCCGCGGCCGAGCACGGCCTGGAAATCGCCCTGGATTTCGCCATCCAATGCTCCCAGGACCATCCCTGGTTGCAGGAGCATCCGGGCTGGTTCAACTGGCGGCCGGACGGCAGCATCAAGTATGCGGAGAACCCACCGAAAAAATACCAGGATATCGTCAACGTCGATTTTTATGCCGCCGAGGCGATTCCCAGCCTCTGGGTCGAGCTGCGGGATATCGTCCTGGGCTGGGTCGCGGAGGGGGTGAAGATCTTTCGTGTCGACAACCCCCACACCAAGCCGCTGCCGTTCTGGCAATGGCTGATCGCCGATGTGCGCGGAGCTCATCCCGAGGTGATGTTTCTCGCCGAGGCGTTCACCACGCCGGCAATGATGGCGCGCCTGGGCAAGGTCGGCTATTCCCAGAGCTACACCTATTTCACCTGGCGCAACACCAAGGCTGAACTGACCACCTATTTCACCGAGCTGAACCAGTCGCCCTGGCGTGATTGCTTCCGGCCGAATTTCTTCGTCAACACGCCGGATATCAACCCGGCCTTTCTCCACCATTCCGGGCGCGCGGGATTCCTTATCCGCGCGGCGCTGGCCACCATGGGCTCGGGGCTCTGGGGCATGTACTCGGGGTTCGAGCTGTGCGAGTCGGCGGCCTTGCCGGGCAGGGAGGAGTACCTGGATTCGGAGAAATACGAGATCCGCCCACGGGACTTCAGCGCGCCAGGCAACATCATCGCCGAGATCGCCCAGCTCAATCGTATCCGTCGCCAGCACCCGGCCCTGCAGACGCACCTGGGGTTGCAGGTCTACAACGCCTGGAACGACAACATCCTGTATTTCGGCAAGCGCACGGCGGACCTGGAGAGTTTCATCCTGGTGGCGGTCAGTCTCGATCCGCACAACGCCCAGGAAGCGCACTTCGAATTGCCCTTGTGGGAATTCGGCCTGGCGGATGATGCCGCCACCCGTGGCGAAGACCTGATGAACGGCCACACCTGGACCTGGTACGGCAAGACCCAGTGGATGCGTATCGAGCCCTGGCACCAGCCGTTCGGGATCTGGCGGATTCAGCCCCTTTGACAGGCAGGGCTCGGTTCTGTGGGAAGGCTTGACTTGTGGGAGCGGAGCTTGCCCGCGAAGCTTTTAGCGGTCTTGAGGGCCTCTTCGCGGGCAAGCTCCGCTCCCACACAAGCTCCGCCACCACAGTGACGCTGCTGTCAGCCAATCCCTGCATAAAAAACAGACTGCTGTTGCCTGCGGTCCGACTGATTCGACAGGAGTTACCCATGGCGAAGAAAACCCGCCCAGCCAGCTTTATCGACGACCCGCTCTGGTACAAGGACGCGGTGATCTACCAGGTACACGTCAAATCTTTCTTCGACTCGAACAACGATGGCATCGGCGACTTTCCCGGCCTGATCGCCAAGCTCGACTACATCGCCGACCTCGGCGTGAACACCATCTGGCTGCTGCCGTTCTACCCCTCGCCACGCCGCGACGACGGCTACGACATCGCCGAATACCGTGGTGTGCACAGCGACTACGGGACGATGGCCGATGCCAAGCGCTTTATCGCCGAAGCCCACAAGCGCGGCCTGCGGGTCATCGCCGAACTGGTGATCAACCACACCTCCGACCAGCACGCCTGGTTCCAGCGCGCGCGCCTGGCCAAGCCCGGTTCCAGCGCCCGCAACTTCTACGTCTGGTCCGACACCGACGACAAATACACCGACACCCGGATCATCTTCCTCGACACCGAGAAGTCCAACTGGACCTGGGATCCGGTGGCCGGCCAGTACTTCTGGCACCGCTTCTATTCCCACCAGCCGGACCTGAACTTCGACCATCCGCCGGTGCTGCAAGCGGTGCTGGCAGTGATGCGCTACTGGCTCGACCTGGGCATCGACGGTCTGCGCCTGGACGCCATTCCCTACCTGATCGAGCGTGACGGCACCCACAACGAGAACCTGCCCGAGACCCACCAGGTGCTCAAGAAGATCCGTGCCGAAATCGATGCGCATTATCCCGATCGCATGCTGCTGGCCGAAGCCAACCAGTGGCCGGAAGACACCCAGCTGTACTTCGGTGACAAAAGAGGCGACGACGGCGACGAATGCCATATGGCCTTCCATTTTCCGCTGATGCCACGCATGTACATGGCGTTGGCCCAGGAGGATCGCTTCCCGATCACCGATATCTTGCGCCAGACCCCGGAAATCCCCGCCAATTGCCAGTGGGCGATCTTCTTGCGCAACCACGATGAGCTGACCCTGGAAATGGTCACCGACCGTGAGCGCGACTATCTCTGGAACTACTACGCCGCCGACCGCCGGGCGCGGATCAACCTCGGTATCCGCCGACGCCTGGCACCGCTGATGGAGCGCGACCGCCGCCGCATCGAACTGCTCAACAGCCTGCTGCTGTCGATGCCGGGCACGCCGACCCTGTACTACGGCGATGAAATCGGCATGGGCGACAATATCTACCTGGGCGACCGCGATGGCGTGCGCACGCCGATGCAATGGTCCATCGACCGCAACGGCGGTTTCTCCCGCGCCGACCCGGCCAGCCTGGTGCTGCCGCCGATCATGGACCCGCTCTACGGCTATCAGACGGTGAACGTCGAGACCCAGGCAGGCGACCCTCATTCGTTGTTGAACTGGACCCGTCGCTTGCTGGCGGTGCGCAAGCAACAGAAAGCCTTCGGCCGCGGCAGCCTGAAAATGCTCTCGCCGAACAACCGTCGCATCCTCGCCTATACCCGCGAATACACCGGGCCTGACGGCAAGACCGAGATCATTCTCTGTGTCGCCAACGTGTCCCGCACCGCCCAGGCGGCAGAGCTGGAGCTGTCCGCGTTCGCCGGCCGGGTGCCGGTGGAGATGCTCGGCGGCAATGCGTTCCCGCCCATCGGCCAGCTCAATTTCCTGCTGACCCTGCCACCCTATGGTTTCTACTGGTTCCTGCTCGCCACGGAAACGCAAATGCCCAGCTGGCACGTGGAGCCGGTGCAGAGCCTGCCGGACTTCACCACCCTGGTGCTGAAACACCGCATGGAAGAACTGCTGGAAAGCCCTTCGCGCAAGGCCCTGGAGCAGACGATCCTGCCGGAATGGCTGCCCAAGCGGCGCTGGTTCGCCGGCAAGGATACGGCGCTCGAACAGGTGCGCCTGGTCTATGGCGTGCGTTTCGGTGACCCGCAGCACCCCGTGCTGCTCGCTGAAGTCGAAGTCACGGCGGATGGCCAGAGCAGTCGTTACCAGTTGCCGTTCGGGTTTCTGGCCGAGGACCAGACCAGTGCCGCATTACCGCAACAGTTGGCCATGGCCCGGGTCCGCCGGGGGCGGCAAGTGGGCCTGATCACTGATGCATTCAATCTTGAGCCTTTTATCCGCGCGGTCATCGAAGGCATGCGCGGCGACACGGTATTGGTCGGCAGCGATGGCGAGCTGCACTTCCAGGCCGAACCCGAACTCAAGGCCCTGGAGCTGTCCGCCGACATGGCGGTGCGTTACCTGTCGTCCGAGCAGTCCAACAGTTCGGTGGTGGTGGCCGAGCGGATCATGCTCAAGCTGATCCGCAAGGTCAGTGCCGGTGTGCACCCGGAACTGGAAATGAGCGCCTACCTTACCGCTGCCGGTTTCCAGCATATTTCGCCGTTGCTGGGGTCGGTGGTGCGTCGTGATGCCAAGGGCGAAGACAGCCTGCTGATGATTGCCCAAGGGATGCTCAACAACCAGGGCGATGCCTGGAGCTGGACCCAGAATAATCTGGAGCGGGCGATCCGCGATGAATTGGCCGACGCCGTTTCGGACCATGAGCAACATTTCAACGCCCTCGGTGAACTGGCGGATTTCGCCGGCTTGCTCGGCCAGCGCCTGGGCGAGATGCACCTGGTGCTCGCGGCGCCCACCGTCGACCCGGCCTTCAGTGCCCAGGCGAGTACGGCCAAGGATGCGCAGCATTGGAGCAAGACGATCTGCAGTCAGATGGAGCATGCCTTGCGTTTGCTCAAGCAGCACCAGCACGGGTTGCCGGAGAATGAGCGGGCGCTGGTGGGCCGTCTGCTGGAGCAGAAAAAAGCCGTTCTTGACTATATTCAGAAATTGGCCGGCCAGGTGGTGGGCGGTCTGCGCCTGCGGGTCCATGGCGACCTGCATCTGGGCCAGGTGCTGGTGGTACAGGGCGATGCCTACCTGATCGACTTCGAAGGGGAGCCGGCCCGTTCGTTGCAGGAGCGTCGCGGCAAACACAGCCCTTACAAAGATGTCAGTGGTGTGTTGCGTTCGTTCGACTAC
The DNA here is from genome assembly GCF_023242525.1 of Pseudomonas sp. MWU12-2319. NCBI lineage: Bacteria > Pseudomonadati > Pseudomonadota > Gammaproteobacteria > Pseudomonadales > Pseudomonadaceae > Pseudomonas > Pseudomonas sp. MWU12-2319. The sequence goes on along the minus strand of NZ_JALJES010000018.1, from coordinate 22,231 downwards.
GCTGCGGCCATGGCCTACAACAGCGCCACGGTCCTTGAATCGTCGGGGGCTGTCGGGCCGGCCAGTCGACGCGTCACCCAGCGTTATCTGATAGACGCCCGCAAGGCCTTTATCCAGGCATATCGGCGGGCGACGGCTAATCTTGTTCAGGCATGGCAGGATCCGGCCGGCGAAGAAGCGGCCCTGACCCTGTTCAGCCTGGAGAAGGCCGCGTATGAAATTGTCTATGAGGCGGAAAACCGCCCTGCCTGGCTCAGCGTGCCGTTGCATGGTTTGAGCGGGTTGTTGAGTGAAGTGAAAACCTTGTCCGGTGGAGAGCAGTGATGAGTTTGAGCAAGGAACAAGGTAAACCGGTGAACCGTGCATTGCCCGCGAAGAAGGATATCGAGGCCCTGGTACGGGCCGAACACCAGGACCCGTTTGCCATCCTCGGCCCCCATGACGACGATGTCGGAGGGCAGTATATCCGCGCCTTCCTGCCCGGTGCCCTGGGCGTCCAGGCCTTGGCCCGCGACAGCGAAGAGGTCCTGGGCAGTCTCGACAGCACCGAGGTGCCGGGCTTGTTTGTCGGTCACTTCGCCCAGCGCCAGCCCTATCTGTTGCGCATCCAGTGGGCAGCGGGGGAGCAGATCTGCGAGGACCCCTACAGCTTCGGACCGTTGCTCGGGGAGATGGACCTCTACCTGTTCGCCGAAGGCAACCACCGTGACCTGAGCAGCTGTCTCGGCGCCCAGGTGACCCGGGTCGACGGCGTCGATGGCGTGCGTTTCGCGGTCTGGGCGCCGAATGCCCGGCGGGTTTCGGTGGTCGGCGACTTCAATATCTGGGATGGGCGTCGGCATCCGATGCGCCTGCGCCACCCCAGCGGCGTCTGGGAAATCTTTGTGCCGCGCCTGCATCCGGGCGAGGCCTACAAGTACGAGATTCTTGGCAAGGACGCGATCCTGCCGCTCAAGGCCGACCCCGTGGCCCTGGCCACCCAGCTACCGCCGGACACCGCTTCGCGCGTCGCTTCGCCCTTGCGCATCGACTGGCAGGACCAGGCCTGGATGGAATCGCGCGGCGCCCGGCATCGACATGACGCACCGCTGTCGATCTATGAGCTGCATGCCGGCTCCTGGCAGTGCGAGATCGACGAAGTCGGCGAAGTGTCCCGCCAGTACAGCTGGGGCGAGCTGGCCGAGCGGCTGATTCCCTATGTCCTGCAACTGGGCTTCACCCATATCGAACTGATGCCGATCATGGAGCATCCGTTCGGCGGCTCCTGGGGTTATCAGCCGCTATCGCAGTTCGCGCCGAGTGCGCGTTATGGCAGCCCGGACGATTTCGCCGCCTTTGTCGATGCCTGCCACCGGGCTGAAATCGGCGTGATCCTCGACTGGGTACCGGCGCATTTTCCTACCGATACCCACGGCCTGGCGCAGTTCGACGGCACCGCCTTGTATGAGTACGGCAACCCGCTGGAAGGTTTTCACCAGGACTGGGACACCCTGATCTACAACCTCGGGCGCACCGAGGTCCACGGCTTTATGCTGGCTTCGGCGCTGCACTGGCTCAAGCATTTCCATGTCGACGGCCTGCGGGTGGATGCGGTGGCGTCGATGCTCTACCGCGACTATTCGCGCAAGGCCGGCGAGTGGGTACCGAACCGTCACGGTGGCCGGGAAAACCTCGAGGCCATCGAGTTCGTGCGTCATCTCAATGATGTGGTGGCCCTGGAAGCCCCCGGCGCCCTGGTGATCGCCGAGGAGTCCACGGCCTGGCCGGGGGTGAGCCAGGGCACCCAGCAGGGCGGGCTCGGGTTCGCTTACAAATGGAACATGGGCTGGATGCACGATTCGCTGCACTACATCCAGCAGGACCCGGTGTACCGCGCCCACCATCACAACGAACTGAGCTTCGGCCTGGTGTATGCCTGGTCCGAGCGTTTTATCCTGCCGATTTCCCATGACGAGGTGGTGCACGGCAAGCATTCGCTGATCGACAAGATGCCCGGCGATCGCTGGCAGAAGTTCGCCAACCTGCGGGCCTACCTGAGTTTCATGTGGGGGCATCCGGGCAAGAAGCTGCTGTTCATGGGCTGCGAGTTCGGTCAGTGGCGCGAGTGGAATCACGATCAGCAGCTGGACTGGTATCTGCTGCAGTATTCCGAGCACCTCGGGGTGCAGAAGCTGGTGAGCGACCTGAACCGCCTGTACCGCGAGGAGCCGGCGCTGTATGACCAGGACGATGTGCCCCAGGGCTTCCAGTGGTTGATTGGCGACGATGCGACCAACAGCGTCTATGCCTGGCTGCGCTGGAGTCGGGAAGGGCGGCCGTTGCTGGTGGTCGCCAACTTCACCCCGGTGCCGCGCGAGGCCTATCGGGTCGGCGTGCCCTTTGCCGGGCAGTGGAAGGAAGTGATCAACAGCGATGCGGCGATGTATGCCGGCTCCAACTATGGCAATGGCGGCGGGGCCTTCACCGAAGACCACGCCAGCCATGGCCAGGCCGTGTCGCTGGTGCTGAACCTGCCGCCACTGGCGGTGCTGATGTTGCGGCCGGAGGGCTAGCGCCTACCAGCGCATTCGCACCCCGACGTTGCCGATGATGCCGTTCAAACCGGTGTCATCGGAGGTGCCGCTGTAGTCCGCGCTGACATACAGGCTGACCGTCGGCGACACCTTGGCCACCAGGCCCAGTCCCAGTTCCACGGTGGAGCTGTTGCGACTCATGGCGATCTTGTCGACCGGCTCCAGGCTCACCGGGCTGCCGCTGCCGAACGTATGCCAGAAGTTGGTGCGCAGGTAGGGTTCCAGCGGCAGGCCGTTCACTTCATAGCTGCCATTGAGACGGGCGCCGATCCGACCGCTCCAGAGCGAAGGGTCGGAGGTAGTCGCCTGTCCGAGCATGTCCACGCTACCTTGCTGGTTGACCACCTGGGCCTGGGGTTCGATGATCCAGTGCTGGCCCAGTCCGATCGGGAACCCTCCCTCCAGCGAAAACGTCATTTGCCGCGATGCCTGGCCTTGCAAGGTGCCCTGGTCGGAGCGGGTATAAACCGTGGTCTGATTGTTCATGGCCGTCAGGTTGACGTGCCAGCCCTGTTGTCCGGTCAGGCTCCAGAAGGCCCCGAGATTGTTCCCTTGGGGGCTCAAGCCATCCATGCGCGGATCACGAGGTGCCGTGACAAAAGCGTCAACCCGATCCAGTGGGCCGCTGTTCCCGGTAAAGACCCCGGCCGTCAGTGTCTGGCCGTCGCTGTGATTGCTGTAGAGGCCGGGAACAATCAGCAGGTCGCCAAAAGCGCCGGAAAACAGTGGATCGAGGTTACCTATCTCACCCTGGCCCAGGGTACGGTCGAGGAAGTGAACCGTCGGATCGGGATCACCGATGTTCGGGACGATGCCGGCGAACCGCCAACCCGGTAATGGGCCGCTGTTGCTCAGTATGGGTAATTGGCCCAGTGGCAAGGGCGAGGGGGTGTCGCCCTGGTATGAAGGTTGGAAGTCCTCTTCGAAAGGCGCCGCTTGCAGCTCCAGGGCGGAGCACAGCAAAAGGGCGGTCGAAACCGTATAAACCGTCATCCTCGGGTTGGGGTGGGCCATGAACGTTTTCATCGGGTGTTCCTTGCTGTCGCATAAATACCTGCATTAGCGTCTCTCCTGCCCCCGAACGAGGGACGGCCGAAATCATCGAGGCAAACCCTCGGCGACCCGCTTTGGCGGGGGGCCGAAGGCTTGCCCCTTGGGTTTTAAAACCGGGGGTAGTCACTTGTAGCTAAGGAGAGGTGCAGGTCGACGTCAAGAAAGTAGCGAATAAATAGATTGGTTTGATCAGGTTTTTCAAGTCATTGATCAATCGGCTATTTAGTCTATTCAGGCTGGATCTGAGCAAGCCCCGGAAGAGGCGCTTTTCCCGTGTTTTTCAGATAAACACTATCTCGAACGGTTGCCGTGCCCGTTCGAGCAGGGCCGGTACCAGGACCGGTGGCAGCCCCAGTTCCGGATCGCCTTGCAGGTGGCTGTGGTAGGCGTGCGCGGCATGCAGCTTGCGGGCGATGCCCCAGGTGTCGAGGCGAATCTTGCGCGCCCGATGCCAGGGGAGCAGGCCTTCGTCGCGCAAGGGCCGGAACCAGGCATGCACGGGTATCTCCAACAGTGTGGCGCCGCTGGCGGCGCAGGCCTGGGCGGCGGCCCGGCCAACGCTGTCATGATCGGCAATACCGTCTTCACGCCAGGTGGTCAGCACCACATCGCCCGAGCGCAGGTAGCGCCGCAGGAATTGACTCAGCGGCTGTTCCTGTTGCTCCAGTGCGCCATGGCGAAAGCCGCCGCGAATCCATTTCAGCCGGTGCAGTTCCAGGCCCAGGCGGCGCAGGGCTTCGGCACTTTCCTGGGGACAGACCACGCTCAGGCGGCTCGAAGGCCACAGGGTGGAGCCAGGGTAGAGGGCGCTGCCGTCGGTAATCGAGATCAACAGCAGCGGATGTTCGAGGGTGGCGAGCAGTTGCAGCAGGCCGCCGCAACAATGCACTTCGTCACCGGGATGAGGGGCGATCACGACCACCCGGGCGCCGGGTCGGATCAGGCGGTGCAGGCCAATGGTCGGGACACGGGCCAACTGCCGCGAATTCCAGATCAGCGGTGCAACTTCGTTGCGTGCAGCTTGGATTCTCATGATATTTATCACTTCCTTGTGTGGACTTGCACGCATCCTCCATCAGCCCTGATGCGTTCGGTGTCGCCTGGCGACCCGGTAATGCGTGGGTGAGTATCGCCGATACAGACCGGAATGCGACTTTTATTGCTGAAAAAACGTCAGTTTTCTTCGTCACGTTGTAACTCGAACATCACCAGCGAACGCCCGGTGAGGGTGTATTCGCTGTTGAAGGCGAAACGCTCCTGACCCTTGACCTGCGGGTCGTTGGTGTCGATTACGCACGTCCAGTCCAGACCTTGCGGCACTTCCGGCAGGCGGAAATTGACGCCGTCGTGGTGGGCATTGACGGCAATCAGCAAGGTCGCATCGGCGCCGGTACGGGAAACGCCGGAAACCTGGGCGCGGCCGTCGAGCAATATGCCCAGGCTGCGGCCGTTGCCGTCGTGCCAGTGCTCGGTGGTCATTTCCTGGCCGTCCGGAGTCAGCCAGGTGACGTCCTTGATCCCCAGTTGTTCGTTGTAGTCGCCGACCAGGAAGCGTCCGCGGCGCAGGATGGGATAGGCCAGGCGCAGCTTGACCAGGCGCTTGACGAACTTGAGCAGCGATTTGCCGTCGTCGTCCAGGGTCCAGTTGACCCAGCCGATTTCGCTGTCCTGGCAATAGGCGTTGTTGTTGCCGTGCTGGGTGCGGGCGAACTCGTCGCCGGCGACGATCATCGGCGTGCCCTGGGCCAGCAGCAGGGTGGCGAAGAAGTTGCGCATCTGCCGCAGGCGCAAGGCATTGATCGCCGGATCATCGGTGGGCCCTTCGACGCCGTGGTTCCAGGACAGGTTGTTGCTGGTGCCGTCCTGGTTGTTTTCGTCGTTGGCTTCGTTGTGCTTGTCGTTGTACGACACCAGGTCGTGCAAGGTGAAGCCGTCATGGGCGGTGACGAAGTTGATCGAGGTGTAGGGGCGTCGACCGCGCTGGTCGAACAGGTCGCCGGAGGCAGTCATGCGTTTGGCGAAGTCGGCGAGCTGGCCGTCGTCGCCTTTCCAGAATGCGCGCACGGTGTCGCGGAAACGGTCGTTCCACTCGGCCCAGCCCGGCGGGAAGCCGCCGACCTGATAGCCGCCGGGGCCGCAGTCCCAGGGTTCGGCAATAAGCTTGAGCTGGCTCAGCACCGGGTCCTGGCGACAGGCGACGAGGAAACTGTGGCGTTCGTTGAAACCATCGTGATAGCGCCCGAGGATGGTTGCCAGGTCGAAGCGGAAACCGTCCACGTGCATTTCCGTGGCCCAGTAGCGCAGCGAGTCGGTGACCATCTGCAACACGCAGGGATGGCTCAGGTCCAGGGTGTTGCCGGTACCCGAGTCGTTGATGTAGAAGCGCTTGTCGTCCGGCATCAGGCGGTAGTAGGAGGCGTTGTCGATGCCGCGCATGGACAGGGTCGGACCTTGCTCGTTGCCTTCGGCGGTGTGGTTGTAGACCACGTCGAGGATCACTTCCAGGCCGGCTTCGTGCAGGTGCGCGACCATTTCCTTGAATTCGGCGATCTTGCCGCTGGCCAGGTAGCGCGGGTCGGGGGCGAAGAAGGCGATGCTGTTGTAGCCCCAGTAGTTGGTCATGCCTTTTTGCAGCAGGTGCTGGTCGTTGACGAAGGCGTGGATCGGCAGCAGCTCCACCGAGGACACCCCGAGCTTTCGGATATGCTCCAGCACCTCGTCGACCATCAGCCCGGCGAAGGTGCCGCGCACCGCCTCCGGCACCGCCGGGTGGCGCATGCTGATGCCGCGCACATGGGTTTCATAGAGCAGGGTGCGTTCCCAGGGCACATTGACCCGCTGGTCGTGGCCCCAGGTGTGGGCCGGGTCGATGACCTTGCTCTTGGGCACGAAGGGCGCGCTGTCGCGTTCGTCGAAGCTGAGGTCGGCGTCGGGGTGGCCGATGGTATAGCCGAACAGTGCCTCGGACCATTTCAACTGGCCGACCAACTGCTTGGCATAAGGGTCGATCAGCAGTTTGTTGGGGTTGAAGCGGTGGCCGTTCTGCGGGTCGTAGGGGCCGTATACCCGGTAGCCGTAGATCAGTCCGGGATGGGCGTCGGGCAGGTAGCCGTGGAAGATTTCGTCGGTGTACTCGGGCAGTTCGATGCGTTCCAGTTCGACTTCACCACTGTCGTCGAACAGACACAGTTCGACCTTGGTGGCGTTGGCGGAAAACAGTGCGAAGTTGACCCCCAGGCCATCCCAGGTGGCGCCCAGCGGGAAGGGCAGGCCCTCGCGGATTCGCGAGGGTTGGGCTTCGGGCGTGGGGTCGGGCTTTTTCGGCTTGGTCATGGGCGCTCCTGCGGGTGTGTTCGGTGGGGCGGTGTACGGATCGAAGGGGCATGCTGGCAATACGATCCAGCAAACACCACGTACCTGTAGGAGCAGGGCTTGCCCGCGAAGAGGCCCTTGAGATCGCTAAAAGCTTCGCGGGCAAGCCCTGTTCCTACAGGTTTTTGGTGTCTTCAATACCGTACACGGCTCAACTGGCTGAGGGCTTGCGCGGTGCTCGCGGTTTCTTTTCGGCGGCGGGTTTGGCGTCGGTCGCGGGCTTGGGCGCTGCTTTCGGGGCCGCCGCCGGCTTGCTGGCGACTTTGGGCTTGGCGGTGGGTTTGGCCGCTGTCGGTTTTTTCGGCGCCAGTGCCTCGGCTTCCGCCAGCTTGCGCGCCATCTCCCAATGCCGGGCCTCCTGACCCTCGGGGCGGCCCTCCGATTCCCAGATCTGATAAGCAAACTCACGGATGCGTTTTTCGTCGGTACTCATCGCCATGCTCCTGAACTCAAGTTTGGGTAAAGAGATTGACCGGGAAATCTCCGAGTGCCTCACCGACCATCAGCTCGTTATGGGGTGTGACTGCGCACATCGAAAAAAGTCCCTTTAATTTGCAGCCCGGTGCGGCGAACGGCAGTTTGACCCGCGTATCGCCCCAAACCGGTGCCGGTACCCACGGCAGTTGATCGCTGGCCAGCAGTCCGGCCGCCAGCCTGGGTACGATCACAATGGCCCGCTGCGTCGGTGTACTGCGCATAAAGGCCACTAGGTATTCGGCCTGCTCGCCGATCACGTCCAACGGCTGGTAATCGCCGCGACTGAAGACCCTCCCGTGTTCGGCCCGAACCGCCAGCGTACGGGCGATCAAGGCCTGTTTGAGCCGACCGCTGCGCCAGTCCGTCAACAGCGCCTTGGGCGATGTCGAGTGTTGCAGCGCCTGTTGCCGGGCGGTGAAATCCACCGGCCGGCGATTGTCCGGGTCCACCAGGCTGAAGTCCCAGAACTCGTTGCCCTGGTACAGGTCCGGCACACCCGGTACGGTCATGCGCAGCAAACACTGGGCCAGACTGTTGAGCGCGCCGGCCGGCGCGATTTTTTCCAGCGTGGCGACCAGGGCCCGGCGCAGCGGCAGGCCGACGGGGCGGGTCAGCAGCGCTTCGAGAAAGTCGCGGCAGGCCTGCTCGTAGGCTTCGTTCGGTGCGCTCCAGCTGCTGTGCAGCTTGGCTTCGCGCAGCGCCTTGTTCTGCCATTGCCAGAGACGTTCGGCGTAATCGTGCAGGCCGGCCGAATCGTCGCTCGACAAGGTCAGCGGCCAACTGCCCAGCAATGCCTGATAGAGGATCAGCTCGTCCGCCGCCGACGGGGCCTGGGGATCGCTACGCAGCACTTGGGCCAACTCGCGATAGCCTTGCACCTGTTCAACGTACCACGGGCCGACTTCACTGAGCACCGCCAGGCGCGCGCGGCTGTCTTCACCGCGCTTGTGGTCATGGGTGGCGCTGGTCAACAGGTTGTCCGGGAAGTGTTTCAGGCGCGTTCGGTTGGCCGTGTGAAAGTCTTCCACGGGCGCGCTGAAGCGTTCGGTGGAGAAACCCACGTCGTTGCGCGAGAGCAACACCGCCGAGCGATAGAACGCGGTGTCTTCCACGGCCTTGGCCGCCGTCGGCGAGGTCAGTTGCTGGAAGCGTACGCAGGCATGCTTGAGCAATTTGCGCTGACGGCCCGGTGGGCGCTGGCGCCAGGGTTGTCCGCCGAGCCACTGTTGCAGGTAGTCGAGCACCGGCCAGTCGGCCTCGCCGAGGGTGGTGCGGGCTCCGGCCAGGGCTTGCTGGAAAAACACCTCGTCCTCGGCCGGGCGACCCTGGGCATTGATATAGGTGCGGTACACCGGGTAGTGCACGATCAGTGCCTGCAAGGCCCGGCGAATCGCGCCGAGGGTCAGGTCGCGGCTCATCAGGTCGTCCCGGGCCACTTGCAGCAGGGCCTGGGCCACGCTTTCGAAATCCCCGGCCAGAGAGCCTGCGAGGATCTGCTGACGGGCCAGCTTGGCCTCCTCGGCAAACTCGCCGGGGCGTTCGCTGAGGCGACTCCAGAGTTCGGGCAAGCGTTGTTCGCCACGGCTATCGTGTTGCAGCAGCGACAACTGGTCCATGAATTCGTAACCGGTGGTGCCGTCCACCTGCCAGTCGCGGTGCAGGCTTTCGCCCTGGCCGAGGATTTTCTCCACATAGATTGGCAGGTGTTCCCCGGGGACCAGACGGTCGACCCGTCGGCGCAGTTTGCGGCAATAGCCACGTGGGTCGGCGAGCCCGTCGATATGGTCGATGCGCAGGCCGTCCACCAGGCCGTCCTCGATCAGCTGGAAGATTTTCTGGTGGGTGGCCTCGAACACCGCCGGGCGCTCGACCCGCAGGCCGCCCAGTTCGTTGACATCGAAGAAGCGCCGCCAATTGATATCGTCGGCGGCGGTGCGCCAACTGGCGAGGCGATAGTGCTGGCGCTCCAGCAGCCGGTGCAGGCGCTGGAAACCTTCGGGTTGGCGTGAATCATAGCGGGCGAGGTTCTGCTCGATGGCGTCATGCAGGTCGCGGCGTTGCGCCAGTTCGGCGCGCAGGAGCTGCGCCTGGGCATAGGCGTCGGGCAGGTTGTTCAGGGCCTTGAAGTGCCCGGCCAGGGTTTCCAGTTCGGGCAGGTTGGCCAGTATCTGCGCGTAGTCCCGGGGACAGATGGGAAAACGATGCTGGTAATGCTCGATATGAAAACCGCCATGCTCGGCATCGAAGCACAGGGGGATGCTGCCTTCCTGCAAGGCCACGCCGTAGTCGCTGCCGAGGAACGGCATGAGCAATTGCCCTTCGAGCAACGGATCGGGCGAGTGCCACTGGATATCGAAGAACTCGCTGTAGGGGCTCAGCCGGCCCCATTCCAGCAGGTCCAGCCACCAGGGATTGTCCGCGCCACCGACGGCCATATGGTTGGAGACAATATCGAGGATCAGGCCCATATCGTGCTGGCGCAGGGCGTGTACCAGGCGCCGCAACGCTGCTTCGCCACCCAACTGTGGGTTGACCCGGGTCGGGTCGACCACGTCGTAGCCGTGCAGGGAGTCGTCGCGCGCGGTGAGCAGCGGCGAGGCATAGACATGGCTGATGCCCAGTCGGGCGAAGTAGGGCACCAGCGCTACGGCGGCATCCAGGCTGAAGCCTTTGTGAAACTGCAGACGTACCGTTGCACGCAAGGCTGGCTTCATCGATCACGCTCGGCGGCCTGGAGACGGGCGCAGGCCAGCAGTTCGAGACGTCGGGCAGCATCCACATCATCGAGCAACTGGCCGCTGTCGCCCGGCAGGCGCCGACGCCAGTTGGGGTGGCTGTCGAGGGTGCCGGGCAGGTTGGCCTGTTCCTCGACACCCAGGGCGTCCTCCAGCGGCAGCAGCACCAGGGGCGCGCGGGTATGACCGAGGAAACGCACGCTGGCGTCGAGGACCTGGTCGGTCTCGTGGGATTCGTCGCGGAAATTCTGTGGGTCGTTGCTCAAGGCGCGACGCAACCCCTCGCGTTCGCGTGCGCGGGTTTCGCGCCAGTGATCGGCGGTGGCATCATCGATCAGCCCGAGCTGGATATTCCAGTCGATATCCCGGGCATGCCACCAGCCGTTGAGGGTCGGCAGGTCGTGGGTGCTGGTGATGGCCAGGGCGTCGTCCGGCCAGTCGAGTATGGGGCGGAAACGATGGTCGTAGTCCTGCTCGAACAGCAGCACGCGCATGCCGAGGATTGCCCGGGCACCGAGTTTTTCCCGCAGGCCCTCGGGCACCGTGCCGAGGTCTTCGCCAAGCACCACCGCCTGGTGGCGCGCGGACTCCAGGGTCAGCAGGCGCAGCAGGTCGTCCACCGGGTAATACAGGTAGGCACCGTCGCTCGGTGGTGAACCGAGGGGGATCACCCAGAGCCGTTGCAGGCCCATCACATGGTCGATGCGCAGGCCGCCGGCATGGGCGAAGTTGGCCCGCAGCATTTCGATAAAGGCACGGAAACCATGGCGCTTCAAGCCCTCCGGGGCGAAAGCCGAGATGCCCCAGCTTTGCCCGGCGCGGTTGAGGATATCCGGCGGTGCGCCGACGGTGAGTTCGGCGAGTAGTTCGTCCTGCCGGCTCCAGGCCTGGCTGCCACCGCCGTCGGCACCGACGGCAAGGTCGGCGATCAGGCCGATGCCCATGCCGCTGTCCCGGGCGGCGTTTTGCGCGCGCTCAAGGTTGCGAGCGATCAGCCATTGGCTGAAGGCGTAGAAGCCGATCTCCTCGGCCTGCTCCTCGGCGAAGGTGGCGAGGGCCGGGTTGTCGGGATGGTGCCAGGCCGTGGGCCAGTGTCGCCAGTCGGTGCTTTCGCCGCGGGCGGTGCAGGCCGCTTGCAGGGCTTCGAAGCGACAGTGATTTTCCAGGGCCTCGCCGCCGGCCTGGCGAAAGTGCGCGAAGTCCGTGGCGAGCGGGTGGGGGCCGAGGCGAAAGTCGTCGTATAGCGCGCGTAACAGGCGTTGCTTGGCGCGGGCAGCACGGGGCCAGTCGATCAGCGGCAGCGCTTCCAGTTGCCGCAGTTCATCGGCCAGTCCCGTGGTGTCGATGGCCTGGCGCAGGGCCTGTTCGCCAAGAATCGCTTCCGGCGCCGCATAAAGGCTGTTGAGAAACAGCCGGCTGGACGGCGAATAGGGGCTGTAGCGTTGCGGGTCGCAGCTGAACATGGCGTGCATCGGGCTGATTGCCAGGGCGTCGGCGCCGCGTTCGCCGGCGGCGCGGACCAGGCTCTCCAGGGCCAGGGTGTCGCCGAAACCGCCGTCGCCGACGCGTTGCAGGGCATACAGCTGGACCGTCAGGCCCCAGGCGCGGGGTGTCGCGCTATCGGTGGCCGCCGCCACGCTGTGGCATTGGGCCGGGGCCACGGCGAGGGTGAAGTGCTGGCCGGCGATATGCACCGTCTGGTAGCCCACCGGGATCTTGCCCGGCAGCACCGCGTCCTGGTCCAGGTGCAAGTGCAGGACCGTGCCGTTTTCCAGATGTACTTCGCAAGCGGTGTCGGCGGCGAAATAGTGGGCCAGGTCCAGGCTCTTGCCGACGTCCACGGTCAGCAGCGGCGGCAGGTATTTGTGTTGCTGGACGAGTTGCAGTTCCAGCAGGCTGTTCTCGATGGCCTGTTCCGTGTCGGCGGGATGGCCAAGCCCAGCCAGGACCTTGCGCAAGACCTCGGGCCGGACTTTCTGTGGTCGGCCATTGGCGTCGATCCAATCGACGGCCAGGCCGGCCCGGCTGGCGAGTATTTCCAGTTGCGCGTCGTTCATGGGTGCTCTCCGGTGGGTGACTGCAGGACGTCCCCGGGGGTCAGGGTAACCAGCGCGCAGTAGGGGGCCAGATGACCTTCATCCAATTGGCGACTGGCGCCGGCGGTGCTTTCGAACACTAAACGGGCTTGGCTGGGTGGGTGATGGCCGACGGACTCGGCACTGAGGTTGAGGTCGATGCGCAGCAGGCTGCCGTCACCCATCCGCCAGCGCGCGCTGAGGGCGCCGTCGGCCAGGACATCGCTGCCCAGGGCATGGGCACCGGGGAGCCGGGGGATGATTTCGCGGTGGCGCAGCTCCAGTAGCTGGCGGTAGAGGTGTACGGTGGCCTGGCGGTTGAAGTCGTCGCTGGCGTCGTTCAGGTCGGGGCGCGAGTCGTTGAAGCTGACGGCGGCGTTCGGGTCGGGAATATGCGCCCGGCGCGCGGGGTCGGCAAAGGCCGGGAAATCGGCGAACTCCGCGCGACGGCCTTCGCGCACCGCGTCGGCCAGTTCACCGTGGTGATCGGTAAAAAACAGGAAGGGTTCACGGGCAGCGGTTTCCTCACCCATGAACAGCAACGGGATCATCGGCGACAACAGCAGCAGCACCGTGGCCGCCCGCAGGGCCGGGGCCGGGCAGAGCTGGTTGAGCCGCTCGCCCAGGGCCCGGTTGCCGATCTGGTCGTGGTTCTGCAGGAACAGCACGAAGGCACTGGGTGGCAGGTGCGCGCTGGGTTCGCCACGACTATGGCCGTGGCGGTCGGGATGGCCCTGGAAGACGAAGCCCTGGCTCAGGCAGCGGGCCAGCTTGGTGGTGGTTTCCCGGGCGTAGTCGGCGTAATAGGCGTCGGTCTCGCCGGTCAGCAGGACGTGCAGGGCGTTATGGCCATCATCGTTCCACTGGGCGTCAAAGGATTCCTCCAGCAGGCTGGCCTGGTTGCGTTCGTTTTCCAGGGTCAGCCACACGTGTCGTGTCGGGTCCACCTGGCGGCGAACCGCCTGTGCCAGTTCGTGGAGCAGGGTGCTGTCGTTGATGGCGTGTACGGCATCCAGGCGCAAGCCGTCGAAACGGTACTCCAGCAGCCACATCAAGGCGTTGTCGATAAAAAAATCGCGGACTTCGCGGCGGCGAAAATCGATCGCCGCGCCCCAGGGGGTCTGCTGGTCGTCGCGAAAGAAGTCCTTGGCGTATTGGCCGAGGTAATTGCCGTCCGGCCCGAAGTGGTTGTAGACCACGTCCAGCAGCACCATCAGGCCGTGCCCGTGGGCCGTGTCGATCAGGTGCTTGAGGTCTTCGGGCGAACCATAGGCGGCATGCGGCGCATAGGGCAGCACGCCGTCGTAGCCCCAGTTGCGCTCGCCGGGGAACTGACCCAGGGGCATCAGTTCAATGGCGGTCACCCCCAGTTCGGCCAGGCGTGCCAGTTGGTTTTCGACCTGGCGATAGCCGCCGAGGACGCCGACGTGCAGCTCGTAGATCACCGCCTCGTGCCAGGGCCGCCCCTGCCAGTCCTTGTGCTGCCAGTGGTAGGCCAGGGAATCGACCACCTGGCTCGGCCCGTGCACATCGCCGACCTGGCGCCGCGAGGCCGGGTCGGGCACCCGCCGCTCACCGTCGATATGGAAGTGGTATTGGCTGCCGGCCGGGCAGCGGGCCTCGAGGACAAACCAGCCGTCGTGCTGCGGCAGCATGGCCAGTGAGCGGCCATCGTCCAGTTCGACGCTGACGTAGTAAGCGTCCGGTGCCCACAGCGCGAAGCGGGTGTGCTCGGCGTCCAACAGGGTCGCACCATGAGGCCAGGTTTCCAGAGTCCGTAACGGCATCTATGAAGACCTCCTCAGTGCTGGCCCGACCTGCTCCGGGACTTGCTCACCAGGTTCTGGTACAGCTCGGCGTAGGGTTCCACCGCCTTGCACCAGTTGAACGGCGCGGCCATGGCCCGGCAGCGCATGGCGTTGAGCAATGGCGGATAGGAGAACACCTTGAACGCCCGGCGCAGCGCCTGGGCATAGCTTTCCACGGTGGACTCGTCGAACAGGAAGCCGGTGACACCGTTCTCGATGGTGTCGGCCAGCCCGCCGGTGTTACGCGCCACCGGCAGCGAGCCGAAGCGCTGGGCGTACATCTGGCTCAGGCCACAGGGTTCATAACGCGAGGGCATCAGCAGGAAATCGCTGCCGGCGAACATGCGTCGGGCATCGGTTTCGTTGAAGCCGATGCGTACCCCGATCCGGCCTGGAAAACGCAGGGCCAGTTGGCGCATGGCCTGTTCTTCTTCCGGTTCGCCACGGCCGATGATTGCGATCTGGCCGCCTTCGGCGACGATCATTTCGCTGACCGCTTCGGTCAGGTCCAGGCCTTTCTGGTAGACCAGCCGCGAGACCACGGCAAACAGTGGCCCGGTCGACGGGTCAAGGCCGAACAGGTTGCGCACATGGGCGGCGTTGACCGCCTTGCCTTCCCAGTCGCCCGGACTGAAGGGGTGGACCAGATGGCTGTCGGTGGCGGCATCCCAGCTTTCGTCGATGCCGTTGGGAATGCCGCTGAGCAGGCCCTGGTGGGTCTTGCTGGCCAGGAAACCGTCCAGGCCACAGCCGAATTGCGGCGTGGTGATTTCCTGGGCGTAGGTGGCGCTCACCGTGGTGATATGGCTGGAGTAGGCCATGCCGGCCTTGAGGAACGACAGCTTGCCGTAGAACTCCATGCCTTCCTGTTGCAGGGCATGGGGCGGGATCCCCAGTTCCGGGCAGCAGGCGAGGCTGACCACGCCCTGATAGGCGAGGTTGTGAATGGTGAACAGGGTCGGGGTACGCTGGCCGCGCCAGTGCATATAGGCCGGGGCCAGGCCGGCGGGCCAGTCGTGGGCATGGACCAGGTCCGGGGTCCAGTGGATCTGTGCCAGGTTGGCGGCGATATCGGCGGCGGCCAGGCCTAGGCGGGCGAAGCGGATATGGTTGTCCGGCCAGTCGCGCCCGTTATTGGCGCCATAGGGCGTGCCTTCCCGCTCAAACAGCTCGGGGCAGATCAGCACGTAGATCACCAGGCCGTCGGGCAGGTCCATGCGGCCGATCTTGCACGGCGGCAGCGCGGCGTGGCCCCCCAGTTCGCCGATGATATGAATCGGGTTATCGCTGTTCATCACCTGCGGATAACCGGGGATCAGTACCCGCACATCGTGCAGGTGATGCATGGCCCGCGGCAGGGCGGCGGACACGTCGCCCAGGCCGCCGGTCTTGACCAGGTCGGCGAACTCGGAGGTGACGAACAGCACCTTTTTCTTGTTGGGATTGACAGCGGGGGCCGTCAACACAGGCTTTCCTCCCGCCAAGGGGGCTGACACGGGGACCGCTTCGCTGGCCTGATTCAAATGCTCTCCCTGAGTTTCCAACGCAGCGCTGATCATGTGTCTCTCCCGTCTTATTTGATCTGGTTCTTCCTTTCTTTCATACAGCGTGCCCAAACCGCTTCCTTTGGTCGGACACACCGGTTCCGGGCGACTGGGCAAAGAATGCTCGTCGCACGGAGGCAAGAAAGAGTGGGGAAGCCTCTGTCCGTAATACACCCGGAATAGAGGCCCTACCTTTAACCTGACCGACCGCAGCATCAGAAGTTTCGACTTTTTTGCGACGAAATGACTGAGCGGTCAGCAGGCCCAAAAATCAGTGTAGGAGAGATGTCGCCAGTTGGCTGGGTCTTGTTGAGATCAGCGGGATCAAAAACAGCCGGGGGCTAAACGATGATGGTTCTTCCCGGGAAAGTCTCCCATGAGAGTTCGCACCGGGGCAGTGCAGGTTTTAACTCCAGGCGTTCCGCTATGGTGCGCTGATGGCTCGCCAAGAGTTTATGACAAGCCCAGATGTAGAGCCCGCCGATCTTCAGACGGGTCACTTGATCGAGGAATGCGTTCAGATTGTGATCGGTCAGTCCTCGGGTGCTCAGGGCCAGGATCACTTGGTCGGCGCTCGCGCCATGGGCGAGGGTGCGTTCCAGGGAACGCCCCACATAACGTTCGATCTCGGTGTCGGTCCACATCCGACTGGCATAGCAATGGTGCACGAGTTGGTCGCAGTACCGTGATTGAATCATCTGCCGCAGCTTGTCGTTGAGTTCCTTGCCGACGCAACTGCTGGGCGTGTTGTAGCTATCGCCCGGGATAAACCCGAAGTGGGTCTGCTTGCCGTGTTTCTTGAGGACTCTCATGGTTTCGATGACGTTGGGAATGTTCATCTGGCAGTCATCTTTGAAGTCGACGCCGTCCCAGCCATTGTCGAGGGTTGCCTTGACGATGGTGTCGATCTCGTCCTGGGCCGGTTTGGCCTTCGGCGAGCACAGGTCGCCACCGTAGGTCCAGAGCACCTGGCCGCTGTAGTCGGTCGGGCGCGGAGCTTTTGACGTCGTGGGGCTCCAGCCGGGTGCACTGCTGGTGCCGGTGGTCAGGCCGTCGAGGTTGGTGACCATGCCGTACATCATCCGGGTGAAATAGGGCATGGGGTCGCGGCTGAGGGTCTGGCTCCAGCCGCCGATTATGAAAGTGGGTCGGGTCATGGATGTTCTCCTGGCCGTGCCGTCGAAGGTGACGGCACTTCAGGAGTGAGTAAACGAAGTCGCGTGGCCGGCGTGGAGGTACTTATCTATTGCGCCACCTAGGCCAGTGCGTGATTAACTTAGCAGGCGGATTGGCTGTCCGGCGGCCCAGGCCTGGATGTCCTCGATCATCTGGCTGTAGAACAGTCGGTAGTTGTTCTGGCTGACATAGCCGACATGGGGCGTAGCCAGGACATTGTCCAGGGTGCGGAACGGATGGTCGGCGGGCAAAGGTTCCTGTTCGAAGACGTCCAGGGCGGCACCGGCCAGCCGGCCGTGCTCAAGGGCCGCGATCAGTGCCTGTTCGTCGACGATCGGCCCGCGCGCGGTGTTGATCAGGTAGGCCGACGGTTTCATCCAGCCCAGGGCCTCGGCGTCCACCAGGCCACGGGAACGCTCGCTCAGCACCAGGTGCACGGAGAGCAGGTCGGCCTGCTTGAACAGCTCGGCCTTGCTGACGTACTCCACGCCGGATTCGGCGGCGCGTTCGGCGGTGAGATTCTCGCTCCAGGCGATGACCCGCATGCCGAAGGCCTTGCCGTAACCGGCAATCCGCTGGCCGATGCTGCCCAGGCCGAGAATGCCCAGGGTCTTGCCATACAGGTCGCCGCCCAGGCCTTGCTGCCAGTGCCCGGCGCGCAAGGAGTTGGCCTCCTTGAGCAGGTTGCGGTTGGCGGCCATGATCAGGGCCCAGGTCAGCTCCGGAGCGGCCTGCTTGTAGCTGTCGGTGCCGCAGACCTGGATGCCCAGGGCGTTGGCGGCCTTGATATCGAGGGCGGCGTTGCGCATGCCGCCGGTCACCAGCAGCTTCAGGCGCGGCAGTTGGCGCAGCAGGGCCTCGTTGAACGGGCTGCGTTCGCGCATCACGCAGATCACCTCGAAACCGCCCAGGCGCTCGGCCATGGTCGCGGTATCGGCCGGGTAGTCGTGGAGAAAGCTGACCTGGCCCACGGCGCTCAAGGCACTCCAGTCCACCGCCTCGGCGGCCACGCCTTGCCAGTCATCGATTACCGCGATCTGTAGGGTCATTCACTCTTTCCTCATTATTGTTGGCTGGCCAGCCACTCGAGCAGGGCCTTGTGGAAACGCGCCGGTTCTTCCATCTGCGGGGCGTGACCCAGGCCCGGGAATTCCACCAGGGTCGAGCGCGGGATCAGTTTCGCCACCTGTTTGCCGAGTACGTCGTAGTGCCCGATCCGGGCCTTGACCTCGGGTGGTGCGATATCGCTGCCGATGGCCGTGGTGTCGGCGGTGCCGATCAGCAACAGGGTGGGCATCTTCAGGTCCTTGAACTCGTAGTAGACCGGCTGGGTGAAGATCATGTCGTAGATCAGCGCCGAGTTCCAGGCGACCGCGACGTGACCGGGGCCTTTGTTCAGGCCGGCGAGCATATCGACCCAGCGGTCGAACTCGGGTTTCCAGTGCCCGGTGTAGTAGGTGTTGCGTTCGTAATTGCGGATGCCCTCGGCGTTGAGCTTCAGCTCGCGTTCGTTCCATTGGTCGACGCTGCGATAGGGTACGCCGAGGGCTTTCCAGTCTTCCAGGCCGATGGGGTTGACCAGCGCCAGGCGTTCGACCTGCTGCGGGTAGAGCAGGGCATAGCGAGTAGCGAGCATGCCGCCGGTGGAGTGACCCAGGATCAGGGTTTTCTCGATACCGAGTTTTTCCAGCAGGGCATGGGTGTTATTGGCCAGCTGCTGGAAGCTGTACTGGTAGCTGTCAGGTTTGCTGGAGGTGCAGAAACCGATCTGGTCCGGGGCGATCACCCGGTAGCCGGCGGCACTCAGGGCCTTGATCGACGAGTCCCAGGTGGCCCCGCAGAAGTTCTTGCCGTGCATCAGAACGATGTTCTGGCCATTGGCTTTGCCGCTGGGCGGGACATCCATGTAGCCCATCTGCAGGGACTTGCCTTGGGATTGGAAGGCGAAATGCTGAACCGGGTAAGGGTATTCGAAACCTTGCAGTTCCGGGCCATAGGCCGGGCCTTCGGCGGCATGGGACAGGACAGGCAGGGACGCGGCCAGGAACAGGCCGCCGAGCATGAGCGCGCGGGCATTGGACATACAGGATCTCCATAAGAATCGGACCGATGCTGGTGATCGGCGATTAACCCTGGATTAACGTATTTACCGAAAACCACCGCAGAATCTGTAGGGGCCCGGCTTGCCGGCGATGGCATCGGTGGATGCAGTGCAAGACTTGGGGGCCTCATCGCTGGCAAGCCAGCTCCCACAAAATCGCTGTGCACAGGGTTGTGAGGTGTCAGGCGGTGGAACGCCGCGGGGTTTCCAGCAAGTGTTTGAGGTTGCCCATCGCCCGGGTCGAGAGCTCGACCATGCGCGCATGCAAACCGCTCAGGTTCAGTTCGGTGATGTATTGCAGGGTACGGGTGAACTGCGTGCCATAACCGTCACGGTGCAGGCTGTAATAAATGCAGCCATCGACCACCGGGGAGGTGAAAGCCATCTTGAACTCAACCGGAGCATCGGCGATGACCACCCGATAGTTCATCTCGATGCGCAGACCCAGCAGGTCGATGATTTCGGTGAAGCGATGATCCTTGGGCAAGGGGCCATGAATGCTGTTATCGGCGCTGACGGAGGTGGGGTGCCATTCATGCCAGTGATCGGGCTGGGTCACGTAGGCGTAGACCGTCTCGATATCGGCTTCTATATGGATTTCGTTGCTGAGCGTCTTGGCATAAGGCTGGAAAGAAGGTTGTCCCATGGCTCTGCTCCGACTGCGTTCCTTGTTAAAGGGCGGAAACAATGATGAGCATAGGTGATACAAAATATTTCGTAATGTACGAAATCAGTACAAGACCGGCGGTCGTGCCCGCCAGAGGCAGGCACGACCGGCAGGGGTTTACTTGACCTTGAAACGGCCCATCAACGCGCTGACACGGTTGTTGGCGTCCAGCAGGCTGCGGGTGTTGTCATCGGTGGCATGGCCGCTCTGGACCAGTTCTTCGACCATATGACGGATCTGCACCATGCTGCGGTTGATCTCTTCGGTCACCGAACTCTGCTGTTCGGCGGCCGTGGCGATCTGGGTGCTGAGGCTGTTGATATGGCTGACGGAGCCGGCCATCTCATCGAGCCCGGCGTTGACCCGCGCCGTGGCGTCGGCCGCGGACTGACAGCTGGCCTGGGTATTTTCCATGGCCGCTACCGACGAACTGACGCCCTGGGTCAGGCGGGTCAGCATCTCGTTGATTTCCGAGGTGCTGGCCTGGGTCCGGGCGGCAAGGGCGCGAACCTCGTCGGCCACCACCGCGAAACCGCGACCCTGCTCGCCGGCGCGGGCGGCTTCGATGGCGGCGTTCAGGGCCAGCAGGTTGGTCTGCCCGGCAATGGCGCCGATCACCCCGAGAATCTCGGTGATGCGCTGGGCGTCCTGCTGCATGCTCTCGACCTTGTGGGTGGCGCTGGACACTTCGTCGATCAGCGCGACCACGCTGCTGGAAGCCTCGCCTACCACCACCCGCGAACGGTCGGCGTGTTCGTTGGCGCGCTGGGTGAAGGCCGCGGTTTCGGCGGCATTCTCGGCCACGGTGTCGGCGGTGGCGCTCATCTCGGTGATGGCGGTGACCGTCTGCTCGGTTTCCGAGGCGTGACGGGTGAGGATCTGGTTGGTATGGGCCGAGGTCTGTTGCAGCTTGTCCAGGCTGGAGGCCATGTCGCCGGTGGCCTGGGTGACTTCGCCGATCATGTTCTGCAGGTAGACGATAAAGCGGTTCACCGAGTGACCGATGGCCCCCAGCTCATCCTCGGCGCGGATGGTGATGCGTCGGGTCAGGTCGGCATCGCCGGCGGACAATGCGTCGATATTGGTCTTGAGCGCGCGCATCCGGTTGATCAACTGGCGGATGGCATACACCTGCAACAGTACCAGCAGCACGATCATCGGGATCTGCAGCAGGGCCAGGGTATTGAGCACGTCATCGCGCTGGGCGGTGATCAACTGGGTCGGCAGGGCGGTGGCGAGGAACCAGGGGGTGCCTTCGATGGGGCGCATGAAGAAGGTGCTGGCCACGCCGTCGTTGTTGAATTCCACGCGCAGGGACGCGGCGTCACGGTTCTGCAGGGCAGTCTTGACCTGCGCGGCGAAGGCCGAGCTGCCGGCCAGGTCGCTGATGTTCTTGAGCACCACCGGGCTGTTGATATGGGTGCTGTTGCTGATGATCTTGCCGTCGGCTTCGACGATCAGCATTTCACCGCCGATGTCTTTTTCCTTGCGCGCCACCAGGTCGTTGAAAAAGCCCAGGGTCACGTCGATGGTCGAGACGCCGTAGGGCACGCCGTCGCGCTGGATGGCCATGGCGCAGTTGGTGCGTGGCTCCTGGCTGGCGTCATCCTTGTAGGCGGCCGCCCAGGCGCATTGGCCGCGCGGGGTGGCCATGCCGCCCTTGTACCAGGGCTGCTCGTAATAGTTGGGCGCTTCGGCGCTGTTCCAGAAGGTATTGACCTTCAACTGGCCGTTGGCATCGCGGTGCCAGAAGGTGCTGTGCTTGTTCCGCCCCGGTGTGCGCTGGCCGGGCAGGGGCCAGATGCCGCCGCCGAAGACCTTCAGCTCGCCGTACTGATCCACCAGGCCAGGCAGGACCTTGTCGATGGTGTCGCTGTCGAGCAGGGGAATGGTCTGGGTGATGCTGCGCTGCTGGGCCTGGACCTTGTTCAACTCGTTCTTGATCTGCTCGGCCACTTCGGCCACGCGGTTGAGTACGACCTGTTCCTCGGTCTTGCGCAACGTGGGCGCGACCAACTGGCTGATCCCGACCACGGTCAGGACGAACAGCAGCAGGACGAACAGGATCAGAAACAGCGTGTAGCGGGCTTGGATCGTGCGGAACATAGGCATAGGACCTGTCCTTGCAAAGCGGCTTTTATTATTCGGTCACCTGATCGAGTCAGGGCTTCGTTCGGTTATCGGCTTGGGTTGAGCGAGCTTTAGGTACGATCGTACAAGAAGGCGCTAAAAATTCCGGTGTAACGGATGGAGGGGGACATTCCCCCTTCAGAAGCTATGTATCTACATTGAAATAAATTGGTACATTTCATTGACGCCATTAAATGGCCACTCTATGATTTCGCCCCGTTGATGGCATAAGGCTATCCAAAAGGATTTGCGATATGGAGGCAGGCACGGCGCCGTTTCTCCATCAAGACCATCGACCTGCAAGGTGCTGACTCGCATTTGCGAGCGCCTGCTCAAGCCCCGTATCGATCCATGCCCTGACCTGGTGCTGCTTAATGAGCGGTGCGCTCGGGCGTGAGGTGCCGAACTTTTTTAACTCAATTCGCCGAAGTACGGTACGGACTGAGGCCAGCGGTAAATAAGGGGGCACGATTCAAGCTTGGTTTGGTCGTGTACAAAGGCGCGCTGAAAGGCGCGAACT